>CAUJFM010000001.1 GCA_963169595.1 Bacteroidota bacterium
GGCCGGATGGCCCGCGGGCACTGCGCGTGGACCGCCTCGATGCTGCTCTTACCGCAGACCCCACAGCTGCTGGTGGTGTAGAAGTTGCGCTGCCAGCGCGCGGGGTCCAGTTCCATGTCCGGCCGCAGTTCGGCGCGCACCACGTTGCCCCGCTCCTCGGGCTTCACGCTCTCGCAATAGCCTACGCGCAGCACCTCGTCCGGTGCCGCGATCAGCCCTTCCGTATAGAGAAAGCCGAGTGCAAGCTCCTCGTCGTGGCCCGGCGTGCGCATGGTCACGCTCAACCGGAACTCCCGGCGATCGTCGAGCGGTCCGTGGCCGAGGCGGATCTCCAAAGGCTCCTCGGTGACGAGGAGATCATCGGCCTCCGAAAGGTCGCCAGCCTCAGCGCGTTGGATCCGGATGGTGGAAACCGATGTCCGACCTGAGCTCATGGGAAGTAACGGTAGACCTCTCTTCGGTGAAGCAGGCGCGCCAGTTGTACCACCCCGTTGGCATGGAACAGGCCCGGTCGATGGTCTCCGATCCGTATCCGATAAGCCTCCTTGAAACCCACAAGCTTCTTCATATCGTCGATCTCCTTGATCGAGCCCGCAGCTTCGAGAGCGAGCACGATGCGAAGCACTTTCCTACGCGTTGCCGCATCCGCCTTGCCAAGATCCTTCTCGAAAGCACGCAGGAACTGGACCTCCATCTCACGCCTTGAGCTTGCGCATCACCCGCTCCTTGCTCGCCAGCTTCGTTCGGTCCACATTGGCCATGGCCAATGCCAGTCCTGCATCCTCCATCTCCTCCGCACTAAGTGTCCTGCCGATCAATCCCATGCGCTTGATGAGCTGATGCAGGAGCTTCTCCTCCTCCTTGTCCTTCGGAGTGATGATGATCGCCTTGGGTGCCATGTTCCCCCAAAGATAGCGCGACCTATCCCCTTGCCTTGCGGAAGCAGCTGTCCAAATGGTCGTCCACCATGCCGATGGCCTGCATGTACGCATAGACGATGGTGGTGCCCACGAAGCTGAAGCCCGCCTTCTTCAGGTCCTTGCTCAGCGCATCGGAGACCGGGGTGCTGACGGGCAGCTGCCGGGTGTCGGTCCAATGGTTCACCAGCGTTCGGTGGTCCACATGCTTCCAAAGGAAGTCGTTGAACGAACCCTTCCCTCCTTCCATGATCCGGAGCCAGGCCTGGGCGTTCTTGATGGCGCTCTCCACCTTGGCCCGATTGCGGATGATGCCTTCGTCGGAAAGCAGTCGTTCGACATCCTTCTTCCCGTACCGGGCGATCTTCTCCACGTTCCAGTTATCGAAGGCGCGGCGGTAGCCCTCGCTCCGGTATAGGATGGTCTTCCAGCTCAGGCCTGCCTGCGCCCCATCCAGCACCAGCTTGGCGTAAAGCTTCACATCGTCATGCTCCGGCGTGCCCCAGAGGGTATCGTGGTAGTCGACCATGCGGGCGTCATTGCCGGGCCAGGGGCAGCGGGAGGGTTCCTTCTTCGCCATGTCGGTAAAGTCGTCAACGTGTTGCGCTCAAGGTAACTTGCACCCGTGTCCTTCCCCCTCACCGACCGTCACGATCGCACGCACCGCAGCCTGCGCATCAGCATCGTGGACAAGTGCGACCTGCGCTGCACCTACTGCATGCCGGAGGACCAGCACTTCCTGAAGCGGGAGGAGCTGATGACCCGGGAGGAGATCGCCACCATCGCACGGCTCCTCGTGGAGCGGTATGGCATCACCAAGGTCCGGCTCACCGGGGGTGAACCTCTCGTCCGACCCGATGCGGTGGACATCGTTCGGGACATCGCCCACCTGGGCGTCCCGCTCGGCCTCACCACCAACGCCCTCACCCTGCACAAGCACCTCGATGGCCTGATCGATGCCGGCCTTCGCAGCCTGAACGTGAGCCTGGACACCTTCGATGCCGAGCGTTTCCGGAAGATCACACGCCGGGACGGGTACGACGTGGTGTGGGCGAACATCCAGGAGGCCCACCGGCGCGGGCTGCGCGTGAAGCTGAACATGGTGGTGATGCGCGGGGTGAACCACGACGAGATCCTGCGCTTCGTGGAGCTGACACGCGACCACGACATCCACGTGCGCTTCATCGAGTTCATGCCCTTCGCCGGCAACCACTGGGGCCGCGAACGTGTGTACACCTATGCCGAGATGCTGGGCCACATCGGCAGCGTGCACAGCTTCGAGAAGCTGACGGACGATCCGCACAGCACCGCCAAGGCCTACCGCGTGCCGGGCTGGAAAGGCACCTTCGCGGTGATCAGCACGGTGACCGAGCCCTTCTGCGGCACCTGCGACCGCCTGCGCGTCACCGCGGAAGGGAAGATGCGCAACTGCCTCTTCGCCCGCGAGGAGACGGACCTGCTCTCCGCCCTGCGCCGTGGCGAGGACATCGCGCCCTTGATCGAGGCGAACGTGCTGGCGAAGCATGCCATGCTCGGCGGATTGCCGCCCTTCAAGCCCGAGAAGCAGGAGGAGGTGCTGCACGACCTGAGCGAACGGCCGATGGTGGCCATCGGGGGGTAGACGCCTACTGTCGCACGATGGACTGCACCCGACCGTCATCCGTGCGCAACACGTAGCGACCGGGTACAAGGCCTGAGAGGTCCAGCTGCATTTCGCGTTGGAAATGCATCAGCACCCGGCCCTGGGCATCACACACCACACCTGATGCCGGCCTGGAAAGGAACAGCGTCCTCTCGGCAGGATTAGGCCAGGCAAAGGATACCTCCTCACCAGCGTCTTGCATGGGCACAGCGGTGAGGACACCACCTTCCACACGCACGATGTGGTTACGCGGTGTTCCGTCATACACCGTGAACTCCCCGGCCGCCAACACCTTGCCATCGGGCTGCAACACCACATCGAAGACGGTCTCATCGACCAAGGCCATGCCTGTGCCCGTGTCGAATCCCGCATCGAGCGTTCCATCGGCGTTCACGCGCAACAGGCCGTTGCGAAGCACATCATCAAAGCTGTTGAAGAACCCTCCGACCACCACCTTGCCATCGGGCTGAAGGGCGATCGCGTTCACCCAGCTGTCGGGACCGGTGCCGGGCAGGAATCCTGCATCGAGACCGCCATCCGCATCCACGCGTGCGAGGTAGCTGCGGGGCACACCATCGTACACGGCGAAATCCCCTCCCACAACGATCTTGCCATCGGGCTGCAAGGCCATGTCACTGATACCGATGAACCCGAACTGTGCGCCTGTCCCGGGATCGAAGCTGGTATCCAGGCTGCCATCCGCATGAATGCGTGCAATGGAATTGCGGGGTACACCGTCGTAGCTGTTGAAGGAACCACCGATGACGATCCGGCCATCGGGTTGGACAAGGAAGGCGCTGATACCCGTAGCGCCCGTCGTGCTGCCCAGACCGGCACCGGGATCAAAGCTGGTGTCCAGGCTACCGTCCGCGTTCAGACGGGCAATGCCACTGCGCGGCACGCCATCGAACTCGAGGAAGTTGCCACCGACGAGGATCTTCCCATCGGGCTGCAGTTTGATGGAGAGAACGATCCAATCGGCCCCGGTCCCCGTGTCGAAACTGTTGTCCACACTGCCATCCGGGTTCAGTCGAACGATCATGTTGGCCGGCACACCGTCGTACGTATTGAACTGCCCCCCTGCGAGGACCTTGCCATCGGGCTGTGTGGCCAGGCAGTAGATCTGGAACTCGGGACCGTCACCGGGATCGAAGGCCGTGTCCAGGCTCCCATCCGCATTCAACCGCGCAAGACCGTTCCGTTGTATACCGTCAAAGGCGGTGAGCTCACCCGCCACAAGCAACTTTCCATCAGGTCGGAGTGCTGCGCAGAACAACCTGTCGTTCGCACCAGCGCCCGGGTCGAAGGTGGGATCGATCGCACCGGGTTGGGCGAAGAGGGCCAGGCCACCGGTTAGCACCAGGGTGGGAAGAAGGGTCAAGGTCCGGATCATCGGTGAAGGTTATTGGGCTGTGCGGTGTTCGGCTGTCGCGGTCATCAGCGATAGGCCCATGGGCCATCACGGTCGCACCAAAGCAACCGCATCCGCACACGTGCATCAATATAACCTTGGTTAGTGGCCTTGCCCGCCACCGACCGGATGGACCCACGGCATCAAGGGCCCTGAACCTCCCCGACCATCCTGCTCAGAGCTCCTGGTCGTAATAGATCTTGTAGTACTTCCGGCCGCTGTCGTCCACTCCCCGCTCGATCTTCTCGCGGTCCCCGTGGATGTAGATGTGGAAGTTCTTGTCCAGCTTCAGCACGCTCTTGAACACACGGGCCTGCTTCTTCACCGCATCAGCACTGATCTCGAAGCGGTCCTCCAGGTCCACGGCACGCTCCTCCTTGAAGCGGTCGCCGAAGCGCTCGAAGGAACCGATCACCTCATCGCTCTGGAACACCTCCTTGGCGAACGAGGTACGATCGAAGGCCGTGTTCTCCTTGAAGTACTGCACTGACCGGTTCAGCAGGTCGATCTGGTCGGCCTTGGGGATCTCGTAGTCCTGCGGCAGCTGTTCGGTGATGAAGGTGCGCGTCATCTCCAGCACATTGCGGGTGCTGTTCACGTGGTCCTGCTTCGCCCGCAGGCCAATGAAAACCTGCTGCCAGAAGCCGCTGCGCGGATCGTCGTCGATCACCAGCAGGGTGTGCTCCTCCGGGGTGAAGAGCACCAGCACCGCCAGGTCGGGCTTGCGGCCACCCAGCCCGCGCTTCAGTTGCATGCTCATGCTGTCCGCCTCGGCGCGGCTCTCCAGGAAGACCTCCTTGTCATCGAACTTGTAGAGACCAACGGCATCCACGTGTGCACCGCCCAGTTCCACCCCGTGGAAGCGCACCACGAACAGGTCGCCGGTGCGGACATCGTGCTCCTGCGCCACTTCGATGAGCTGCTTGGCCATGGCGCGCGACACGGCCACCAGCTCCTTGCCCTGCTCCACCTTGGTGCACAGCTCCTGCAGGTGGTTCACACCGGCATCCTCCCGCGTGGCGAAGGCGTGGGTCTGCACCACCCCGGCGAAGGGCTTGAGGAAGAGCTTGCGCAGGAACTCCTGCTCCTCGGGCCCTTGGAGCACCGCGCTGTAGTCGCTGAGGATGCTGGGCATACCGCCCGTACCGATCCGGTGGACGACGAACTCCTCCACCATGGCCTCCTTGCCGTTGATCATGCGTTGCGCGCCCGGCCTGTTGGCGAAGGCGAGGCGGCGAAGGTATTGGGGAGGGGACTTACAGCGCGGCCTTGATCCCCGTACGATAGTCCGTGGGCCGCACGTTCAGCGCCCGCTCCAGCTTGCTGCTGTCGAAGCGGTAGTCGTGCTCGAACTGGTACATCATCTCCTTGTTCTCGCGCAGCACAGGGGCGAACAGGCCCATCAGCGAGAGCATCCAGCCCGGTGCCACCTGAATGGCGTAGGGCTTGCCGGCCAGCTCACAGGCCACGCGCACGAACTGCTCGCCGGTGATCGCCTCTTTGCTGGTGAGCGCATGCCACACCTGCCCGTAGGCGGAAGGCGTGTTGCCCAGCAGCGCCACGCTCCGCCCGGCATCCGGCGTGTACGTGAAGGTGTGCACAGCCTTGGCGTTGCCCACCCACTGCGGGGTCTTGCCCGCCCGCAGCCGCTCGAACACCGTGGCATGCGTGAGGCTCAGCGTCGCCTGCGGACCGTAGAAATCCGCAGCGCGGATGATCATGGCCTGCAGCTCCCCGCGCTTCACCTCGTCCATCAAGGTGGTGGCGATTCGGGCCCGCACCTCGCCTTTCCGGCTGCAGGGGTTGTAGGGCGTGTCCTCGGTCATCACGCCGTTCACCCGGCCATAGGCGTAGACGTTGTCGAAGAAGACCAGCTTGGTGCCGTGGCGCTTGCAGGCCTCGATGGTGTTGCCCATCACCTTGGGCCACTGCTCGGCCCACACGTTGGCATCGTACTTCAGCCCAGCCACCAGGTAGGCCACGTCGCTGCCCTTCACGGCCTCGCTCACCGCAGCGGCATCCAGCAGGTCTGCGGGGAACAGCTCATCGGTGGCGTTCACCTGCTTCGGGTGGCGGCTCACCTGCCGGACCTTGTCCGTGTACTGGGGTAGGAGCTTGGAGAGCTCGTTGCCGATGACGCCATTGGCGCCGAGGATGGTCTGCATGTCTCAGCGGCTTTGAAGCGAAGCTAGTGTCCCACCGGCTTCCAGCCGGTGGCATATGTCTTACCAGCTTCCAGCCGGTGGCCTGACCTGACCTCGCACCGGCAGCCAATGGTCAGAAGCGGGCACGAACTGATTCAAACCAGAACGCTGGCGCGGGATGGGGCCACGGGCTGTAGGCCGGTGGGACATTACATTCGAGCATGCTCGACACGAGCTTGCTCTTCGACCCCTTCTCCGAGGTGGAGATCCGCCAGCGGAACATGCCGCACTGGCGCCAGGAAGGCAAGTTGTACTTCGTTACCTGGCGGCAGGAGGACAGTATCGCCAAGGAGAAGCGGGATGAGCTTCGGCGCGCACGAGAAACCTTCATCAAGGCGTATGGCGACCCGGCCACCACCAGCCTGACAGCGCTGCTACAGAGACGCTACGACCAGCTCTTCCACGAACGCGTGCAACGCTGGCTGGACGCAGGTTCCGGATCGTGTGTGTTGCGCAACCCGGAGGCCAGGCGGATCATGCGGGATGCGCTCCATCACTTCCATGGTACGCGCTATCAACTTGGCAGTTTCGCCATTGCGGGCAACCATGTGCACGTGCTGGTGGCCCCTGTCGTTGGCTTCGAGCTCTCCGGGATCCTGCACAGCTGGAAGTCCTTCTCGGCGAACGCGATCAACCGGACACTTGGGCGCAAGGGTGCCCTATGGCAGGATGAAAGCTATGACCATCTGGTCAGGTCAGAAGCGAGCTTGTCCAGGATCACGGCATACATACTGGCCCATGAACAACAGGGGGCGTATGTGGAACGGAGAACGTTGTGATGTCCCGCCGGATCCCGCTCGGTCGATCAAAGCCACCGGCTGGAAGCCGGTGGGACATTGGAAGCCGGTGGGACACTACATCCCATGCCTGAACGCCATCTCCTGCACCTTCACCACATGCAGCACGAACGGGAACAGCGCATCCATCGTTTCCTGCGCCCCGCGCGTGGAACCCGGCAGTGTGATCACCAAGCTTCTTCCGATCATGCCGGCCACGCCCCTGCTCATCATGGCCCAGGGCATGCGCTCCTGGCCATAGCTGCGCGCGGCCTCCATGATGCCCGGCACCTCGCGGTCCAGCAGCGGTGCGATGGCCTCGGGCGTGCGGTCGCGGGGGGAAAGACCCGTTCCGCCGGTGGTGAGGATGAGGTCCAGGCCCTCCGCTGACCACGCCTTCACCATGTGGGCGATCTCCTCGGGCTCGTCGGCGCACACGGCCTGCACGGGCACCGCAACACCCAGCTTCGTCAAGCGCTCCACGATCGCCGCGCCCGCCTTGTCCTCCTTCTTCCCGCTGGCCACCCCGTCGCTGATCACCAGCACGGCCGCCTTCACGGGCATGTCGAAGCGGTCCTTCCAATCGCTCTTGCCACCCTTCTTCTCCAGCAGCCGGATGCCCGCGATCATCACGCCCTTGTCGATGGGCTTGAGCATGTCGTAGATGGTGAGGGCCGCCACGCTGACACCGTGCATGGCCTCCACCTCCACGCCGGTGCGGTAGATGGTGCGCACCCGCATGGTCACGATCACCTCCATCTCCCCCACCGCGAACGTGCACTCCGCATGCTCGATGGGCAGCGGATGGCAATCGGGGATCAGCTCGTGCGTCTTCTTCACCCCGAACAGGGCCGCCACGCGTGCGCTCTCCAGCACATCGCCCTTGGGCACGCGCTTCTCTTTCAATGCCGTGATGGTGGCCGCGTCGCTCACGGTGACCAATGCCGTGGCCGTAGCCTCGCGCAGGGTGGTGGGTTTGTGGGTGATGTCGATCATGGAACGGGACCTTCGGAATGAAGCGTAGGGCGACCCATTGGGTCGCTGCTACGCGTTCGATTTCCAGATATGTGAGGAATCGGTCAGCAATTCGCGTCCGAAGATGGGCAGCTCGGCCTTGATGCGGTCCACCACCCAGGCGACGGCCTCCCGTGCAGCAGCACGGTGCGGCGCGCTGGCGAAGACCATGAAGCACAGCTCGCCGGCCTGGATGGTGCCCAGGCTGTGGTGCACGTGCAGGCAGGTCATGCTGGGCCATTGGGCAAAGGCCTCCTCGCGGATGGCGGTCATGCGCTCAAGGGCCATGTCGCGGTAGGCGGTGTATTCGATGGCGGCCACCGTTATAGCGGGCGGATGACCATCCGCCCCTACAACGTTGTCCGCGCGCACCTGGCCCAGAAAGATCTCGTGCGCGCCGATGTCCGTGCGGGTGGCATGCTTGGCGATGCTCGTGGCGATGAAGGCCGGATCGATCGGCCCTTCCACGAAGATGTCCTTCACCTTTGGGGCGGAAGATCTTCCGCCCGTTCCATGTGGGTTCCCCCTATGTCCTTTTTCGCTGCTCATGATAGTTCATCCTCCTGCGAATGGGGGTAGCACGGCGATCTCCTCACCACCGTCCAGCTTCCGGTCATCGTGCACGATGGTGCGGTCCACGGCGATCGCATGGCTGATGCCGGACAGGCCGGGGATGCGCTCGGCCAAACGCTGGCGCAGTTCGCCCAGGGAGGCCACCTCCAGCTGCAGCCGGTCGGTCCCAGCGCGCTCTGCGATCATGCCGAACAGGAGCACTTCCATGGTCATGGGGCGCCAAAGCGTGTACAATGGCGCATCAAAGATCGCCCGGCGCGTTGATGTTGCGGAACAGGTCCACCGGCCAGCTGTCCTCGCCGGGGCATATCTGCACAAAGGTGGCGCCGGCCGCCTCCAAGGCATCCTGCAGCTTCAACGCCCGGCGATGCACGTGGTCCTCGAACACGGACAGGCATTGGCGATGGTACGCAGCGGCCAACGGTTCCACCTGGCCATCGCAGGTGGGCACAAAGGCGGAACGGTCCCCGGTGAGCCCCTCCTTCAACCGTTCCAAGAGCCGGGAGGTAATGTGCGGCATGTCGCAGGCCAGCACCAGCAGCCGCGCATGCTGGGCATGGCGCATGGCCGTGGTGATGCCCCCCAACGGACCCACACCCGGGATGTCATCGGCGATCACGCGTGCCGCCACATGGCCGTACTTCTCCGGATCACCGATCACCAGCAGCTCGTCCACATGCGGAGCCAGCGTGTCAAGCGCCCGCTGAAGCAGGGTCCGGCCACCGATCTCGATCAGGGCCTTGTCACGCCCCATGCGTGAACTACGTCCGCCAGCCAGCACCACGCCGGTCCAACCCGCGTTGTTCAGGTGCAGGTTCATGGCCGTTGCAGATCATGCACCATCACCTCGTCGCCCGCCTCCAGCGTTCCGCCTTCGGCCGGCAGTTCCACCAAGGCATCGGCGTGCGTGAGCCCGAGCAGCATGTGCGAGCCCTCATCGGCCAGCAGGTGAACGCGGCCCTTCTCCACACGCCCCGCACGGAACTCCGTCCGACCACCTTTCCACCGGACGCCGTGCGCCAGGGGCAGTGCTTCGTGCCGTGGCCAGGGATCCACCGCACCTTGCATGGCCTGGATCACCGGGCGCACAAAGAGGTGCCAGCCCACGAGCACCGCACGCGGATTGCCGGGCAGGGCCAGCACCAGGGTGTTGCCACAACGTGCGGCCAGCATGGGTTTGCCAGGCTTCTGGCGCACCCCATGGAAGAGCACCTCGGCACCCAGTTCCTCCAGACAGGCCCGCACCAGGTCGTGATCGCCCACTGATACGCCACCCGTGGTGATCACCAGGTCGCTGCGGTCCAAGGCCATTTGCAGATCGCGCAACAGCTCTGGCTTGTCATCGCGCGGCGTGAACACGCGGTGCTGCGTGGCGATGCCTTTATCCTGCAAGGCCGCAGCCAGCATCAGTTCGTTGCTGCTGAAGATGCGACCAGGTTCCGGCGCCGTGGTGGACGTGAACTCGCCGCCCGTGCGCACCAGGCTCACCGTGGGTTTCTGGTGCACGCGCACCTGTTGCACACCGGCCGAGGCCAGGAGGCCGATCTCCGCCGCGCCGAGCCGGGTGCCCACTTCCAGCAACCGATCGCCCGTGCGCAGCTGTTCACCCTTGCGCCGCACATTGCCGCCACGGGAGAGCTTTCCATCCGAGTGGGTGATGCGCGCACACTCCCGCGCCACGAACTCCTGCATCACCACGGTATCCGCCCCCGCAGGGACCATGGCCCCGGTGAAGATCCGCGCACATTCCCCTGGTGCCAATACCTGTGGCAACACCTCTCCCGCTGCGATCTCCGCCACCACCGTCCAGCTGGTGCGATCGGGATCGAACGCGAAGGCGTAGCCGTCCACGGCGCTCATGTCGAAGAGCGGATGATCGTGCGGTGACCGCACCATATCGGCCGAGCGATGGCCATGTGCCCGCAACAGGTCCAGGGTGCTGGTCGCCGTCAGCCGCACCGCACCCATCAGGAGCGCCCTCGCCTCTTCCACCGTGATCATCACCACCAGAGCTTGATGGCCGCAAGGAACAACACAACGCCCAATGCCTGGCGCAACCGCAGCGGCGGCAACACACGGGAGCCCACCCAGCTGCCCAGCAGCCCACCGGCCACCGCCGCCATGAGCCAGCCCGGGTCCATGGTGCTCCACACGGGTGCCTGTTGGGCCACGGCGAGCAGGCCCACCACACTGTTCACCAGGATGAAGAGCGCGGACGTGGCCGCGGTGGTACGGGCATCGGCCCAGCCCATCAGCAGCAGGATGGGGCTCAGGATGATGCCACCGCCGATACCGATGAGCCCGGACACCAGGCCGATCAGCAGGCCGATGAGGAGCGCCGCCGCCAACGGCAAGGGCCGCGGTTCACCCACCAGGCGTTCCGTGGGGATCACCAGGCGCGCGACCGCGAACAGGAGGCACACGCCGAGCAGCTTGCGGTAGACCTCGGGGTCGAGCGTGACCGATGCGCCCACCCAGGCCATGGGAATGGAAAGCACGATGAAGGGCCAGAACACCTTCCACCGGAAATGGCCCGCCCGCGCGAACTGCACAAAGGCCATGGCCGATACCACGACGTTGAGCAGCAAGGCTGATGGACGCACCACCGTGGTGGCCACACCGGCCAGGGTGAGCAGCGTGATGTAGCCACTGGCGCCACCATGGCCCACCATGGCGTAGAGGAAGGCGATCACCGCCAGGCCGCCCAGCAGCACCAGCTCGTTCATGCGTTGCGGCGGCCGCGCGTCCCTGCGCTGGCGATCAGTTCATCATCCGGGGCCATCGGCGCCGCCACACGCATCCACTGGCCGTGCTCCAAATGCAGCAGGTCCATCCACCGCGCGGAGGAGGCATCACCGTTCAGCACGGCCCGGATGCGGCGGGCCATCAGCGCGGCGGCCATCGTCGTCACCTCGGCGGGCACCTGGCGCATGTCGCAACCGTCCTGCTCAGGTCCCGTGCGGCCGGGGAAGAAGTCCGCGCGGGTGATCGGCGGCATACCACCACCCGGTGAAAGACCCAGGGTGAGCACCTGCACCTGCTGCCCATGTACGGCACCGCTCACCAGGGGAATGCCCAACCGGGCGCAGGTCTCATCCAACACCCGCCGGGCATGCAGGTCGTCCGTGCAATCGGCCACCACGGTGTGTCCTTCCAGCAGCTCGGAAGCATTGCGCGCGTCCAGGAACACGGCCCGTGCCAGCAGGTGGATGCCGCTGGCATGCGGAACGGAGCGTTCCAACGCGGCGCGCACCTTGGGGCGGCCCACATCACAACCGGCATAGAGCGGCTGGCGCGGGAGGTTCACCTCCTCCACCGTATCGCCATCGATCAGGGTGACGCCCGGAACGGACATCCGGTACAGGAGCGGAAGCAGGGCACAGCCTGTTCCACCCACCCCCACAACGGCCACACGAACGGCGGACATACCACCAATATACGGTGGCCGGGCCGAATGGCGACGGGGTGCCCTTACTCCTGCAGGGTGTAGATCACGTCCACGTTGCCGGACACGCTCTTCAGCAGACCGCTGGCCGTGTTCATGACGGTGGCCTCGAAGGTGGCCTTCAGGCGATGCGTGTCCGCGTTGTGCTCGGTGATGGTGATCGAGCCGGTCTGGTCGGGCCCCACCACATAAGTGGACCCCATGGACATGTACATCACCCCGTTCTCAGCGGCCGTGATGGCGTGCGTGCCCACGGCAAGGTCATCGAACTGCACCACCACGGCACCGCCGGTCAGGTCCAGTCCGGACACCAGGACCGAACCGTTGCCCCCCGTGGCGATCACCTGGGCCGTGGCGCAGTAAGATGCACCGCCCACCGTGGCCTGCAAGCGGGCGCCATCCGTGCCGCAGGTGGCGGGCGCAAGGCCCACCTCCTCGGCCATTTCCTGGGTCTCCTTCACGCAGCTCTGGGCCAGGATGGACAAAGCGAACAGGGCGGCAATGGTGTGGATCGGCTTCATGGTGTTCCGGGTGCCGCAATGGGCGGCGCGCCGTTGAACGTGATCCGCACCCGGAAGGATACACGAAGCCCCGGCCATCCCATGGGACGACCGGGGCTCCGGCTCGTTGTCCGCTATGCTTAGCGCACCACCACGCGGTGCACGCTCACCCCGGCGGCGTGGCGCACGCGCACCACATACTCACCGGTGGCCAGGCCCTGCACGTTCAGGTCCAGGCGCTTGCCGGCGGCCTCACCCGCACGCTCCATCACCACACGGCCCGTCAGGTCCAGCATGTCCACGGACACGCGGCCCTCCACGCCGTTCAGCACCACCGTCAGGTTGTCCGTGGCCGGGTTGGGCCACACGGCGATACCCGTGCTGTTGGCCAGGTCGTTCAGGCCCACCGTACCCACGTTCACCATCACTTCCTGGCGGGCGCTCTCGCACACGGTGCTCGGCACCTCCACCTCCCAATCGTAGAAGAAGTAGTAGTAGGCCGTGGCATTGTTGCCCGCCACGCTGCTGCTGGTGATGGCGCCCACCGTGCCCAGGGGGTAGGGATAGGTGGGGTTGCTGCCCAGCCCATCGCGCCAGAGCTGCGGGTTGCCGCCCACCACGCGCAGGCCGTAGGGGCCGCCGGCAGGGATGGCGAAATCCAGCTGCACGCGGCTCTCCCCATTGGGGATGCTGAACACGCCACTGGCCAGCGTGGCACCCGTGCTCTGGTCGATCACCGCAATGGTGCGGTTGCCAGCCCCGTTGGCATACACCTTCACTGAACGCAAGGTGAAGGGCTCGGAGGCCGTGAAGAGCTGGTAGTTGTCCGCATTGTTGTGGAACTGACCATTGGTGGCGTTGTTCGTGCGGCCGCCGTAGAAGGTGCCACCGCCGTACACGTTGGCACTGGTCACCCAGAAGGAGGTGGTGTTGCTCACGAAGGGCGTGGTCCACACGTTGCCGCTGGCCACCGGAGCGCCATCGGATGGCGTGGTGTACCACTGGATGTTGGTGCCCGCGGCCACCAGTTGGGCGGTGCCCGGCACCTGTATCGTCACGTCATCGGCGATCGGCGCATCCGGTCCGTCCAGCATGGTCAGGGTCACCACGTTGCTGGTCCAGTCACCGCAGGCCCCATCGATCGTCACCGTATAGGCGCCGCCGCTGGTCACGGAGATCGACTGCTCGGTGGCGCCGTTGCTCCACAGGTAAGAGGCCGCCGCGCTGGAGGTGAGCTGCACCGTGCTGCCTTCGCAGAAGGTGGTCTCGCCACCCACCGCCACCGTCGGGGTCTCGTCCGGGGCCTGGGCCACGAACACGCTGGTCACGGCGCTGCAGCCCTGGCCATCATCAATGGTCACGCTGTAGTTGCCGGCCTGGCTCACCTGGATGCTCTGCGTGGTGGCATCGTTGCTCCAGCTGTAGTTGTAGCCGGGGTTCGCCGTCAGGGTGATGGCGTCGCCGTTGCCGCACACCACGAAGGGGCCATCGGCGGTGATCGCCGCCACCGGGCTCACGCAGGTGTTCTCGATCACCGTGATGTACTGGTCCACGGCCAGGTCGGTGAAGGTCTCCTCCAATCCGCTCGGCCAGCGGATGGTCATGGTGGGGATCGTGGTGCTGCTGCCCAGGCCGAAGAGGCAGGCGAAGGTGGTCACCATGCCATAGCTCTCGCCGGAACGCACCTCGCGGATCTGGGTGCCCCAGGGACCGGTGATCGTCACCCGTGCCCCCACGGCATCCCGGTTGCTCACCGTGCCCTGCAGGCGCACGCCGAACCAGTGGTTGTCGTTGGTATTGTTCATCCACAGGCGGTCCGGGTTGTTGCCGTCCGGGGTGATGTAGTTGCTGCCGTAGTTGGCGAACACGTCCACGAAGCCATCGTTGTTCAGGTCGCCGGTGGCGAAGCTGTGCATGGCCTTGTTGGAGGGGAACAGCCCCGTGATGCGGTCGAAGGTGCCGTCGCCATTGCCCTTGAAGTAGTACTCCACCCCACCGGCGATCAGGATGTCCAGGAAGCCGTCGTTGTCGAAGTCCACGAACTTGCTCTGCAGCATGAAGCCACCGTACTCCACACCGCTGCCGGCGGTGATCTCGGTGTAATTGCCCGTGCCGTCGTTCTCGAACAGCTGGATGTTGCTGTCGTGGTTGGTGATCACCAGGTCCAGGTCGCCATCGTTGTCGATGTCGCCGAAATCGGCCGTCCAGCTCTGGTTGCGCACCTGCACGCCATACTGCGCGGCCTGGTCGCTGAACTGGTTGTTGCCGTTGTTCACAAAGAGGCGGTTCCAGCGGCGGGGATCGCTGCTGTTGTTCACCCCCTGGCGGCACTTGGCAATGTACAGGTCCAGGTCGCCGTCGTTGTCAAAATCGGTCCACACGCTGCCATAGTTCCCGCTCATGTCGCTGCTCGGGTTGGTGGTGTAGTCGATGATGTCCGCGTAGCTGAGCAGGCCGGTCTGGTCGTTCAGCCATTGGCGCGGGGCGCCATCATCGTGGCACGAGTAATAGTCGTTGTGGCCATCGTTGTTGATGTCCGCGATGTTCACGCACTGGGTGAACAGGCTGCCGTTGTTCAGGGAGCTCAACGTGCCGTTGCCGATGCTGTTGATGCGCAGGTAGTGCACACCATCATAGCTGCCGCCGCTCACCACGTCCTTGTGGCCGTTGTGGTCCACGTCAGCAATGGCCCAGCCCCACTGGCCGCTGCCGCTCACGTTGCCGTAGTTCACCGTGGTGAAGGTGCCGTTGGCGTTCTGGTAGTCCACCACCACCGTGCGGGCATTGTTCAGCTTGGCGATGTCGTCCAGGCCGTCACCGTTCATGTCCACCACGCCCATGCAGCCCCCGCTGGTGCTGGCGCTCATCTGGCTGGTGGCGTTGGTGAAGCTCAGCTGGGCCAGGGCCATACCGGGGACCATCAGCACAGCGAGCGCGCCGAGTGTAATGTTCTTCCTCATGGAAAGGTTGGAAGGGGTTGTGAATGGGTTGGTTCCTCTTGCAGTGGTGGCAAGGTAAGGGGGAAGCGGCTCACTCGGCCACGCCGTTACCCCACGAAGCTGGTGATCCTGAGGGGGGTACCACCGCTTCCTGGGCAGCGGTCTGCCGCCGGATGCTCTCCCGGTGGATGGCGTCCATCAGCTCCTTCACAAAGGCCTCGCTCAGCCCCAGGTGCTGCGCCAGCCGCAACTGGCGGCGCATGATGCGTTCCCACCGCTCGGGCTGCAGGATCGCCACTTGGTGCTCCCGCTTGTGGTCGCCGATCCGCTCGGCAATATCCATGCGGGTGCCCAGCTTCTGGGCGATCTCCTCGTCCAGCTGGTCGATCAGGTCGCGCAGCTCCTCCAGGCGATCGCGCATGGGGGCCGTGGGCAGGGCCTGTCGGAAGATGAGGCTGTCGATCAGCGCGGCGTAGGCCTCGGGCGTCACCTGCTGGTCCGGGTCGCTGCAGGCGTGCTCCGGGTCGGGATGCACCTCCAGCATCAGGCCGCTCAACCTCAGGTCCAGGGCCTGCTGGGCCACGGTGCCCAGCTTGGCGCGGTCGCCCGCGATGTGGCTGGGGTCGCACAGCACCTCCAGCTCGGGGAAGGCTGCCTTCAGCCGGATGGGGAACTCCCACATGGGGCTGTTCCGGTAGGGCGTGCGCTCGAACCAACTGAAGCCCCGGTGCACCGCCGCCAGCCGCGTCAGCCCTGCGTTCTCCAGGCGTTCCAAGGCCCCGATCCACAGCTGCAGGTCGGGGTTGATGGGGTTCTTCACCAGCACGGGGATGTCCACCCCGCGCAGCGCATCGGCGATCTCCTGCACGCTGAAGGGGTTCGGCGTGGTGCGTGCCCCGATCCACAGCAGGTCCACGCCCGCCTTCAGGCAGGCCTCCACATGCTCGGCCGTGGCCACCTCCGTCATCACCCGCAGCCCGGTCTCCGCCTGCACGCGTTGCAGCCACGGCAGCGCGGCCGCACCGGCGCCCTCAAAGCTGCCCGGCCGGGTGCGTGGCTTCCACAGCCCGGCCCGGAACACGGGGGTGCCCCCCTGCGCCGCAATGCCCCGCGCGGCGGCCATCACCTGCGCCTCGCTCTCGGCGCTGCACGGCCCAGCGATCAGCAGCGGACGGTCAAAGCCCATCCCCCAGCTGGCAAAGGGCCGCGGATGCAGGGTCCGGGAGCTTGTCGTCATCGGCACAAAGGTACTTGGCTCCATAACGTTCCAAGGACGGTGGTGTTCGGGGTCTGGCGCCAAGGCCCCGGTCATCCTAGCTTGGCACCGTGGAACGGCACGGCACCCATCACTTTGCCGATGAACGGCGGTCGCGGCTGCGCGGCGCAGGCCTGGCCCGGCCTCACCGGCTGGACCTCTCGCACACCCGGCTCTACCGCTGGCTGGCCCGGCACCAGCCCGGTCCCTTCGATGGCCCCACCCCGCAGGAATGGGCCATCCTCGGCGGCGGCGTGCTGCTGGCCCCCCTCCTCCTGCCGGTGCTCATCATCGCCCTGCCCTTCACCTCGGCCCTGCACCACCTGTCCTGGCCCCGCCGCATCGGCCTGGTGCTGGTCTCCCCCGTGCTGCTGCCCGCTGCCTACGTGCACGTGCTGGCCAACGAAGTGGCCCGCCCCATGTTCCAGCGCTGGCGCACCCGCCGCCGCCTGCTGAAGGAGGCCAAGGGCGCGGTGGAGGAGCTGGTGCGGGAGGGGTTGGGGAGGTAGGGAGAGGATACGACTGTGCTGAAGCTGGGTCCCTTGCAGGAGACACATGGTGCGGCATGGAGATCCCGCAAGAGCTCAGTCCGATGTATATCGGAGCCCTACCGCACTATACCCGCCCACGCCCGGCGTGACGGTCCGGGGGAGACCGGTCGGGACCAGGTCAGCGCATGCTGCCAAGTAGGTAGGTCACAGTGCCTTCGTTGCTGCGCACCACACCCCTAGGTCCGTCACGCCGGAAAGCGCGCGAGCGGGGTAGCGCCAGGAAGGCGCTTATCCGGCGTCTCTCCCATGCCCAACGGCCAGCCTTGGGAGGTCCGTCGAAGCCGGTAGCCCCATCGCCCCCCACCCTCAACTCGTCCCTGCTTTCCAAGCCTCGGTCGATCAACGGCACGCCGGTTCGGGGACGGACCGTGCAACCTGCATACCTTGGGGTCAACCTGCATTCGTTTACCGGTGAAAAAGATCGCCCTCCTGCTGCTGCTCGCAGTGGCTGTCCTCATTTCCTGCACCAAGGACCCCGTGGCCGATGTGGCGCCCCTGGCACCAGCCGATGGCCCGGATCAAGTGGTGTTCGACCCCGCCCAGGTGCCCTACCCCACCCTGAGCGCCTACCGCTTCTTCAAGCGGCCCATGCGCGCCCAGGTGCCCGTGGCCTCCGTGCTGCCCTATGCGCCCATCTCCTCCCTCTTCACCGACTATGCGGAGAAGGCCCGCTTTGTGTGGATGCCCGCCGGATCGAAGGCCACCTACGATGGCGATGGCAACGCACTGCAGTTCCCCGAGAGCAGTGTGCTGATCAAGAACTTCTACTACGATGGGGTGCAGCCCGGCAACACCCGCCGCATCATCGAGACGCGCATCCTCTTCAAGCGCAACGGCCAGTGGGAGTTCGCCGACTACGTGTGGAACGCCGAGCAGACCGAGGCCTACCTGGACATGGCCGGCAGCACCACGCCTGTGACCTGGACCGATGCCAACGGGGTCACGCGCAGCATCCAGTACCGCATTCCCAGCGCGGGCGAGTGCCAGATGTGCCACAAGATCGGCAACACCCCGGTGCCCATCGGCCCCAAGCCGCAGAACCTGAACGCCGACCACGCCTTTGCTGATGGCGTGCGCAATCAGCTGAAGAAGTGGGTGGAACATGGCATCCTGGAGCCCGGCTACCCCAAGAACATCATGACCACCGTGGCCTGGGACGACCCCACCGAGCCGCTGGAACTGCGCGCCCGCAGCTACCTGGACGCCAACTGCGCCCACTGCCACGCGCCCGACCGCCAGTGCAGCTACCGCGCCATCCGCTTCCAGTACAACAACAACGGGGGCGCCGCCAACCAGGGCATCTGCATGGAGCCCGAGGAGCCGGTGGACCCCAGCCTCACCTACAACATCGCACCCGGCAACGTGGCGCGCAGCATGGTCCACTTCCGCATGGGCTCCAACGATGAAGCGCTGGGCATGCCCCTGATCGGCACCTCGCTCGTCCACGCGGAAGGGCTCGCCCTCATCGAGCAGTACATCAACTCCCTGAACCAAACCTGCAACTGACCCTTTCCATGAACAAACTCTCCGCTCTGTTCGCAGCGGGCCTGCTGGGCACCCTCCCCGCGCTGGCCCAGGACAATTGCCTCACGGCCATCCCCATCACCGCCGGCACCTACGTGGTGGACACCATTGACGGGCCGGAGGTGCCCCAACCGGTGTGCGCCAGTGGGGGCAACACCGCCACCCGCGGTGAATGGTATGTCTACACCGCCCCCGCCGATGTGAGCGTGACGGTGACCAGCGACCTGCCGGAGAACGTGGCCGTGACACCCGGCCTCGACACGCGCGTGCACATCTACACCGGCACCTGCGGCGCCCTCACCTGCTACGATGGTGATGACGACAACGGCAGCGGCTACCTCTCCATCGCCCTCTTCAACCTGCAGGCGGGCCAGAGCGTCTACATCGCCTGGGATAACCGCTGGAACGCGCGCGGCTTCAGCTTCTCGGTGATCGAGGGTGAGCCCTTCAGCGAGGCGGTGAGCTTCACCAACGTGAGCGTGCCCGTGACCGGCACCCTCCGCGCCGTGGTGGACATGAACAACGACGGCCTGGACGATGTGGTGGGCATGAACTCCGAGACCATCGACAACGTGACCTACACCACGGGCGTCACCATCGCCTACCAGCAGCCCGGCGGCGGGTTCAGCGCGCAGACCTTCCCCACCGCCCAGATCCCCAACACCCCCAGCTGGAGCCTCTGCGCGGGCGACCTGGACGGCAACGGCTGGAACGACCTGATGATCGGCGGCGGCAGCAAGGTGACCCTGCTCTTCGCCGATGCCGATGGCAACGGCTTCAGCACCGACACCACCTACAGCCAGTACATCTTCTGCCAGCGCACCAACCTGGTGGACATCAACAACGATGGGCTGCTGGACGCCTTCAGCTGCCACGATGTGCAGCCCAACGTGTACTTCCTCAACAACGGCAACGGCAGCTTCACCTTCTACCAGGGCGGCCTGGGCAACACGCCCGGCGGCGGCAACTACGGCAGCATCTGGACCGACTTCGACAGCGATGGTGATGTGGACCTCTTCATCGCCAAGTGCCGCGGCGGCAACCAGGTGGTGAGCACCGACCAGCTGCACCGCAACAACGGCGACGGCACCTACACCGAGGTGGCCGCCCAGTACAACCTGGCCAACTTCACCCAGACCTGGAGCAGCGCCTGGGGCGATTACGACAACGATGGTGACATGGACGTGATGGTGGGCGCCAGCTCCTTCAGCTCCGGCGGCCACAAGCTGCTGCGCAACGATGGCAACACCTTCACCGATGTCACCGCCGGCAGCGGCTTCGACACCTTCACCGGCACCAACATCGAGCACGTCACGCACGATTTCAACAACGATGGCTGGCTGGACATCATGGGCGGTGCCAACACCATCATGATGAACAACGGCGACATGACCTTCACCCCCAACCCGGTGGGCTTTGACGTGAGCTCCGTGGGCGACCTGGACAACGATGGCTACATGGACATCCAGACCGGCGCCACCGCACGCATCAACAACGGTGTGGGCAACAACTACATCCGCGTGAACCTGGTGGGCACCGTGAGCAACAAGAACGCCATCGGCGCCCGCGTCACCGTCACCACCGCCTCCGGCTCGCAGATCCGCGAGATCCGCAGCGGCGACGGCTTCCGCTTCATGAGCTACCTCGGCGCCCACTTCGGCCTGGGCACCGATGAGGAGGTGCTCCAGGTCACCGTGCGCTTCCCCTCGGGCATCGTGAACGTGGTGGACAACCCCGCCATCAACGGCACCCTCACCGTGGTGGAGGACATCAACACCAGCGTGCAGGACCTGGCCAAGCAGCCCCTGGTGCTCTTCCCCGTGCCCACGGCCGACATCCTCTTCCTGAGCGGCGACTACAGCAGCAACAAGCCCGTGCGCGTGTTCGACACCAACGGCAAGCTGGTGGTGCAGACCATGGTGACCGGCAACCACATCAACGTGGGCGGCCTGGTGCCCGGCATCTACGTGCTGGAGGTGCAGACCGCCGACGGCCCCGTGCAGCGCAGCTTCGCCAAGGACTAAGGCGAACGCCACACCGTGAAGAAAGAAGGCCGGGGACCCAACCCCGGCCTTCTTTCGTTCGTGTATGGGCAAGGAGCATTCCAAGGACCACCGGCACGGGGCAACGCCATCCCACCTCCCAGCGTCATTCCCCTGTACGATGGCCCTAACTTGCATGTTCGCTCCCAAGACCAGACCGTTGTGAGGACCATAGTGTACACCGCATTCCTACTGGTGATCATGCTCGGCGCCTGCACCAAGGAACCCATGGTGGACGAGCCCACCGAGGTGCTCCCGGATGCGGATGCCGTGGTGTTCGACCCCGCCACCGTGCCCTACCCCACCCTCAGCACCTACCGCTTCTTCAAGGGCCCCATGCGCCAGCAGGTGCCCGTGGCCTCCGTGCTGCCCTACACGCCAATCACCTCGCTCTTCACGGACTATGCGCACAAGTTCCGCTTCGTGTGGATGCCGCCCGGCGTGCGCGCCAGCTACAACGGCGACGAGAACGTGCTGGACTTCCCCGATGGGGCCGTCCTGATCAAGACATTCTACTACGACGGCGTGCAGCCCGGCAACACCCGCCGGCTCATCGAGACCCGCCTGCTCTTCAAGCGCAACGGCCAGTGGGAATTCGCGGACTATGTGTGGAACGCCGAGCAGACCGAGGCCTTCCTGGACATGAACGGCAGCAACACCCCGGTGACCTGGACCGATGAGCAGAGCGTGACCCGCAGCATCAGCTACCGCATCCCGTCCGCGGCCGAATGCCAGACCTGCCACAAGATCGCCGAGGCCTCCATGCCCATCGGCCCCAAGCCGCAGAACCTGAACAACCTGCACCCCTACGCGGGCGGTGTGCAGAACCAATTGAAGAAGTGGGTGGAACGCGGCTTCCTGGAACCCGGCTATCCGAAGAACATCAACACCGTGGTGGACTGGAGCGATGTGTCGCAGCCCCTGGAGGAACGCGTGCGCGCCTACCTGGACATGAACTGCGCCCACTGCCACACCGATCTGCGCCACTGCAGCTACCGCCCCATGCGCTTCGCCTGGCACGAGAACGACGAGCCGGTGAACCAGGGCGTGTGCGTGCCGCCGGACGACCCCATCGAGCCGAGCATGACCTACATCGTGGCGCGCGGCAACGCGGCCCGCTCCATGCTCCATTACCGCCTCTCCTCCACCGACGAGGCCGTGCGCATGCCCCTGCTGGGCCGCACCATCGTGCACCAGGAAGCGGTGGACATGATCGCCACCTGGATCAACGCCATGCCCGAACCCTGTAACTGAGCCATCACCGACCACACCTCCCTACCCCCATGTATAAACTCCTACTCCCTGCACTGGCCTTGTTGGCCGCGGGCTCTGCACGGGCCCAGAACACCTGCGCCACGGCCGTGCCCGTAGGCCTCGGCCTGCACACCGTGGATGCGGTGAACGGCACGCCGGCCACCCCCTACTGCGCCGCTTCCGGCGGCGCCTCGGCGGCCGAGTGGTTCACCTTCACCGCCACGGCGGACACCGTGATCCGCGTGTCCACCAACGTACCGGGCTACCCCACCGTGGATACCCGCGTGCATGTCTACACCGGCACCTGCGGCGCGCTGGCCTGCCACGCCGGCGATGACGACAGCGGCCCCGGCTATTCCTCCATCTGCAACTTCAGCGTCACCGCAGGCACCACCTACATCATCGCCTTCGACAACCGCTGGACCTCCAACGGCTTCACCTTCTCGGTGGAAGAGTATTCCGCGCCACCTCCGCCCCCTCCGCCGGTCAGCCTCTTCCCCTTCACCAGCACGGGCGTCGGGGTCAACGGGATCGCCGCACTGGACATGAACAACGACGGACTGGACGACATCGTGGGGGTCTCCTCCACAATGGTCACCATCCTGCAGCAACAGCCTGGCGGGGGCTTCCAACCCGTGAACATACCCACGCCCCAGGCGGACAACTCACCCTCCTGGAGCATGGCCGCGGGCGACATTGACAGCAACGGCCAGAACGACCTGATGTACGGCGGAGGCAGCGGCGTCACCTTCATGATGGCCAACAGCGATGGCACGGCCTACACGGAGGTCTCCTTCCCGCAGTACATCTTCAGCCAGCGCACCAACATGGTGGACATCAACAACGATGGCCACCTGGATGCCTTCGTGTGCCACGACGTGGCTGCCAACGTGGCCTTCATGAACGACGGCACGGGCACCCTCACCTTCACGCAGGGCGGCTTCGGCCCCACCTGCGGCAACTATGGCTCGCTGTGGACCGACTGGGACAACGACGGCGACCAGGACCTCTTCATCGCCAAGTGCGGCTGCGATCCCGTGGACCAGATCATGCGCAACAACGGCAACGGCACCTTCACCGAGATGAACGCCGCGCTGGGCTTTGCGGACAGCCACCAGAGCTGGAGCAGCGCCTGGGGCGACTTCGACAACGACGGTGACATGGACGTGCTCGTGGGCGCCAGCTCCAGCGGCTACCACAAGCTGATGCGCAACAACGGGGATGGCTCCTTCACCAACATCACCGCCGGTTCGGGCATCGACAGCTTCAATGGCCAGAGCATCGAGTGGACCACGCACGACTATGACAACGACGGCTGGCTGGACATCCACGGCGGTGGCGCCATCCTGAAGAACAACGGCGATGGAACGTTCACCGTGTCCAACAACGTGCCCGGCAACGGCCCGGTGGCCGACCTCAACAACGACGGCTTCCTGGACGTGGTGAACGGCAGCACCCTGCTGGTGAACACACCGAACGACAACAACTGGATGCGCGTGCGCCTCATCGGCACGGTGAGCAACAAGAGCGCCATCGGCGCCCGCATCACCATCACCACCGCCTCCGGCTCGCAGATCCGCGAGATCCGCAGCGGCGATGGCTTCCGCTACATGAGCACGCTGTACGCCCACTTCGGCCTGGGCAGCGAAGAGGAGGTGACGCAGATCGCCATCCGCTGGCCCAGCGGCATCGTGCAGATCATCGAGAACCCCGCGATCAACACCCTGCACACGATCACCGAGGAGATCGGCACGGGCGTGGCCGAGGCCACCCGCAGCGACGTGAACGTGTTCCCGGTGCCGGCCACCGATGTGCTGAACGTGACGGGCATTGCCGCGAACAGCCCCGTGCGCGTGCTGGACGCCGCCGGCCGCACCCTGCTCACGGGCAACCTGCTCAACGGCCGCATCAACGTGGCGGCGCTGCCTGCCGGTGCCTATGTGCTGGAGGCCACCACCGCCGAGGGCCGCGTGGTGCGCACCTTCACGAAGGAATGATCGGATAGCGAACGCAACGAACGAAGCCCCCGGCCCCTTTGCTTAGCGAAGGGCCGGGGGCTTTTTCATGACAAGGCCCGACGCATGCGCCGGGCCTTGCCTCCCCCCTCCTCCCTCCTTCTGCACATCAGTTGCCGCCCCCGTTGTCGTCACCGGGCGGGTCGTCGTTGCCGTTGCCATGGCCGCCGTTGTCATCGCCTACCTGCCCGCTGCTGCCTTGTGTACTGGGCGGCACCACCTCATCCCGCTGGCAGGAGGGCAGCAGCACCAGGAGACTGAGCGAGAGGTACAGGAGCACCAGGCCTCCACCGATCCGGTTCTTCGTGCGCATGGTCATTGTTGTTGATGAACGATGCGAAGGTGGATGCACGGCCACGGCCATGCACCACGCGACCGGACGAAGCGGGTGGATAAGCGGATGGAACGGGAAAGCCCGGTGCCCTACGCGCGGCGGAACACCAGGTCGAAGAAGGTGCGGTCCACGATGATCTCGTGCAGCACCCCGTTGCGGTAGATGTACCGGTTCACATTGCCATCCGGCAGCTGCAACTCGTACACGCCGGGGCTGATGCAGACCAGCGGTTGGTCGCTGAGCACGCTCTCCACATAGATGCGCGCCTGCCCCACCGGCTCCTCGTAATACATGCGGGCCGTGGTCCAGGGGTTGTTGTTGTGCGTGACCACGGAGCGCCCGGGATGGATGTAGCCCTGCGTGCGGCCGTTCACCATCCGCATGTGGCTGCTGTCGCGCACCTCCTCGTTCACCGATACCGCCGAATGGCAGGCATTGAGGCGCCCACCGCGATACTCCGTCATCACCGCCGTGCGGATATGCTGCGGCCACAGCACCACCACCTTGGAGCGGGAGGTCATGCTGTACAGCGTTCGGTCGCCCTGCACATGCCGGTCCACCTTCACCTGACCCACCACCTCATCACCCTTGATGATGTGAAAAGTGGACGGTTGCGCTCGGCAGACCGAGCACAGGCCCAGCGCCAGCACAACGACCCACAAGCGGTCCGCCATCAAGCGGGGAAAGGAGCGGGACCGGAAGCTCACACGGGAGGCGTTGGTGAGGTCAAGATAGGCAGGAACCACGAGTTGACCGCACCGCTGCTCAGAACGCGGACGGCCCGTTGGCCCGGAGCCAGGCCAGCGCCACCGCTTCATCCGTGAACACGGCGGTCCGGAACACCTGGGGGTAGTAGGTGAAGAAGATCCGCGACAGCGAGGCGGCCAGGGTATCATTGGCGACCACCGCCAGCGCCACCAGGGTGCCCTGCTCCCGCTCCGGTCCGAAATGGTCGGTGGTGGTCACCTCCAGCTCGAAGTCGATATCCGCTGGAAAGACCGAGAGCATGGCATGCGGACGACCCTGCACCAGCCCCAACCGTGCCGTTCTGTTCTCCTCAAAACCGGGGCGATCGATCTTCACGCCTTCGCGGTAGCGCTGCACCACAAGCCCGTCCTCCACCAGTTCCATGGTGGTCAACCGGGTCTCCACACGCGGGGGCGTTCCAGCAGCCATGCGCATGAAGGTACAACGATCACGCCCCTTCACCAACGCACCACCAGCTTGCCCATGGTGTGGCCGGCGAGCAGGTCCAGGTGCGCTTGCGGCAGTTGATCCGCAGGATACTCGCGATGCACATGGGGCCGTAGCACACCACGGGCACACGCCGCCACCGCCTCGTGCATGCACCGGGCCACCAGTTCAGCCTTGTGGTCGCTGAGGCGAAGCATGTTGATGCCCAGCACGCTGCGGCTCCTCATCATCAGGAAGATGGGCACCAGCAGCCCCATGCGCCAGACAAAACGCAAGGTGCCCAGGGCGCCAAGCGCACCGCGCTCCGCACCACCGAACAGGACCAACCGTCCGCCTGCGCCCAACAGCTTCATGTCCGTGCGGTAGGTGCTGCCGCCCACCGCGTTGAAGCTCACGTCAACCGGCTGGCCGCGCAGGCGCCGCTCCACCTCCGCACCATAGGCCACGGCGGTGCGATCGATCACGTGCTGTGCGCCCATGCGTTCAAGGTGGGCGCACTTCTCCGCGCCGGAGGCCAGGGCCACCACTTCACAGCCCGCATCCACCGCGAGCTGCACCAGCAACTGGCCCACACCGCCGGCCGCGCTATGCACCAGCACACGCTCCCCAGGCATCAGGGGGCACAGCACCCGGGCCGCGTACCAGGCGGTGGCCCCCTGCGTGGCTAACGCAGCGGCCACTCCCAGCGGCATCTCCTCGGGGATCACCGCACAGGCCCGGTGGTCGGTGACCACCTTTTGGGCATAACCACCGAAGCGTGTCATGGCCACCACCCGTTTCCCCAGCAGGTCGGCGGGCACATCGGCACCGAAGGCCTCCACACGACCCACCACCTCATAGCCGATCACACTGGGCAAGGGAGGGGCCTCGCGATACAGGCCGCGCGCGGCCATGGAATCGGCATAGTTCAGGCCGAAGCCCTCCACCGCGATGCGCACCTGCGCGGGGCCGGGTGAAGGCTCGGGATGGGAGCGCAGCGCGAACGCGCGCTCCGGCGCACCATGCGCAACAAGGGTCCAGGCTTCCATGGTCGGGATCAATGGCCGGTGCCACCCACCACCACCACGAACTCACCGCGTGGTTCGTGTGCCGTGAAGTGGGCCACCAGTTCGGCCAAGGTACCGCGCACGGTCTCCTCGTGCAGCTTGCTCAGCTCGCGCGAGACCGCGGCCGGGCGGTCGCCCCCAAAGACCTCGGTCATCTCCTGCAGGAGCTTCAGCACCCGGTGCGGGCTCTCGTATAGCACCACGGTGCGCGGCTCGGTGGCCAGCTCCCGGATGCGCGTGCTGCGTCCCTTCTTCTGGGGCAAGAAGCCCTCGAACACGAAGCGGTCGCAAGGAAGGCCGCTGTTCACCAGGGCGGGCACGAAGGCCGTGGGACCGGGCAGGCATTCCACGGTGATGCCCGCGTGCAGGGCCGCGCGCACCAACAGGAAGCCCGGATCGCTGATGCCCGGTGTGCCCGCATCGCTCACCAGGGCCATGCGCTCGCCGCGACCTGCGCGCTGCACCAGCTGCTCCACCATGCGGTGCTCGTTCTGCGCATGGAAGCTCACCAGCGGCTTGCTGATGCCCAGGTGCTGCAGCAACCGGCCGGTCACCCGGGTATCCTCCGCCACCACGGTATCCACTTCGCGCAGCACCTGCACCGCCCGCAGGGTGATGTCGTCCAGGTTCCCGATCGGGGTGGGGACCAGCGTGATGGTGGAACGGGTGGCGGACATCAGGAACGGAAGAGCGCTGGAACGACCCTGCTACTTGATGGTGCCGATGAACTCGCGCAGCAACTGGTGCAGGTCGGCGAACTCGGTGAGGGGCAGGGTGTCGGCCTTGTCGAGCACGTCGTGGTAATAGGCCACGCCACCCAGCGTGTAGATGAAGATGGCCGGGATGCCGCGCTTCACGAAGGGACAGTGATCGCTGTTGCAGGCGGGGCCGCGCGGCTTCACCTCCTTCAGCAACCCCCTCTCGGTGTTCATCGCCACCAAGCGGTCGAAGTGGGCCTGTTCGGCCGTGGCGTTCACCACGGTGATGCCATCATCGCCGGTGCCCAGGATGTCCAGGTTCACCATCAGCTTCACGCGGCCGAAGTCGATGGGGCGGTCCACCGCACACCATTCACTGCCGATGAGCCCCGCCTCCTCCCCCGCGAAGGCGGCGAAGAGGATGTTGTGCTTGGGCGTATGCTGGGTGAACCACTCGGCCAGGCTCAGCAGCATGGCCACGCCGCTGGCATTGTCGTTGGCGCCGGGGAAGAGGGCATCGGGACCCATGCGGCCCAGGTGATCGTAGTGCGCCGAGACCACCACCCAGTCCTTGCTGCGACCCTTCACCATGCCCAGCACGTTGCGGGCCGGATGGCGCACCAGCATGCGGTTGAGCACGTGCAGGTCCACGGTGGCGCTGCTGTCGGTGAGCAGGCCGTTGGCCACTTCGATCAACGGGAAGGGCAGCGATTCCTGCGACACGCTCCAGGTGAGCTTGCCTGGCACCGCCTTCACCACGGGTCCGTAGTGCAACAGTTCACGCTCCAAGGCCTGGAAGCGTTGCAGCGAGTCGCGGTCCTTGGTGGCCGGCCAGTGCACGCAGGCCGCCTTGCCGGTGAGCACCCCCAGCGTCATCGCCTTCCGCTCCGGCGACCA
>CAUJFM010000002.1 GCA_963169595.1 Bacteroidota bacterium
CTTCCTGATGGTGAGCTTTTACCGGCCTAGCGGAAAGAGGAAGAAGATCCTCACCGAGCAACGGCCCTTTCCCAGCGACACCTACGCCTTCGCCTCGCAGATCGCTTTCCACGGTGGTGACCCGGAGAACGACCTGGTCGAAGTGCAACCCCGCGCCGGTGAGCACACCCTGCGCACGGAGGACATCATTGCCCAGATAAACGAACTGGGCGAGGAACTGGCCCTGGTCTGCTTTGGTGGCGTGAACTTCTACACCGGACAGGCCTTCGACATGGCCGCCATCACCATAGCTGCGCATGCCGTGGGGGCCATCGCCGGCTTCGATCTGGCCCACGCCGCTGGCAACCTGCACCTCAAGCTGCACGACTGGAACGTGGATTTCGCCTGCTGGTGCAGCTACAAGTACCTCAACAGCGGGCCGGGCAGCGTGGCCGGTGCCTTTGTGCATCAGCGGCACCTCGGTAAGGACCTGCCGCTCTTCGCCGGTTGGTGGGGTCACGACAAGGCGGAGCGCTTCAAGATGGAGCGTACCTTCAAGCCCATGCCCACGGCCGAGGCCTGGCAGGTGAGCAACGCACCGGTCTTCAGCATGGCGATGCACCGCGTGGCGCTCGAGCAGTTCGACCGGGTGGGCATCGCCAACCTCCGCATCAAGAGCGAACAACTCACCGGGTACCTGGCGTTCATCATCGCCGAGGTGGAGCGCACCACCGGCACCCGGCTGGAAGTGATCACCCCGAGCGAACCCGACCAACGCGGCTGTCAGCTGAGCATCCTGGCCCACGGTCATGGCAAGGCCCTGTTCAACCGCATCACCGAGCGTGGCGTGATCGCCGACTGGCGCGAACCGAACGTGATCCGGGTGGCGCCGGTGCCCTTGTACAACAGCTTCGAGGACGTGGTTCGCTTCGGACAGATCCTGACGGACGTGCTGTCCACCCCCTGACATGAGCAAGAAGAACATTACCATCGTCGGCGGCGGCCTCGTGGGCAGCCTGCTCACCGTCTTCCTCGCCAAGCGCGGCCACACCGTGAACCTGTTCGAGCGGCGACCCGACCCGCGGAGGACCAATGTGTATGCGGGCCGATCGATCAACCTGGTGGTGAGCCACCGCGGCTGGACAGCGCTGAAGGCCGCCGGCGTGCACGAGGCGGTGGAACGCATCGTGGTGCCAGTGTATGCCCGCATGACGCACGATCGCGACGGCAAGCTCACCCGCCTGCCCTACAGCATCGACGAGCGCGCCATCCACAGCGTGAGCCGCGGTGAGCTCAACAAGGTGATGCTGAGCGAGGCGGAGAAGCTGCCCAACGTGAAGCTCCACTTCGAGCACCGCTGCGCCGGTGTGGACCTGGACAACGCCACCTGCACCTTCCACGATGAGCGCGCCGGTGAGCAACGCGTGGTGAAGGCGGACCTGGTCTTCGGCAGCGACGGTGCGCCCAGCGCCGTACGGCAGGAGATGATGAAGGGACGCTTCAACTTCAGCCAGAGCTTCATCGAGCACGACTACAAGGAGATCGCCTTCCCGCCCAACGCCGATGGCACCCCGCAGATGGACCCGCACTGCCTGCACATCTGGCCGCGGCGCTTCTTCATGATGATGGGCCTCGCCAACCAGGACGGCGGTTTCACGGGTACGCTCTTCATGCCGCATGAGGGCGAGTTCTCCTTCGACACTATCAAGGACGAGCAGGACCTGATGCGCTTCTTCGAGGCGCATTTCAAGGATGCCATCCCCATGTTGCCGGATCTGGCCGAGCAGTACTTCCGCAATCCGCAGAGCCCCCTCGCCATCATTCGCTGCGGGCCCTGGACGCACAAGGACAAGGTGGCGTTGATCGGCGATGCGGCCCACGCCATCGTGCCCTTCTATGGCGAAGGCATGAACGCCGGTTACGAGGACTGCAAAGTGTTGAACGACCTGCTGAACGAGCACGGCGACGACAACTGGGCGACCGTGCTCGATGCCTACGGCAAGGCGCGCAAGCCCAACGGTGATGCCATCGCGGACCTCTCGCTGCGCAACTTCGTGGAGATGCGCGATCTCGTGGCCGACCCACGCTTCATCCTGCGCAAGAAGATCGAAGGCCGCCTGCAGGCCCGCCACCCGGACAAGTGGATCCCGCTCTACAGCCAGGTGAAGTTCAGCGACATCGGCTACAAGACCGCGTGGGACGAGGGTCTGCGCCACGACCGCATCATGGAGGAGGTGCTGGCCATGCCGGGCATCGAGGAGAAGTGGGAGAGCGAGGAAGTGGAGCGGAAGGCGTTGGAGTTGTTGGAGGTGACCGGCTGAAATGATCTTCAGTGGTCGAGGAAACGGTATTCAGTGAACACCGGACGGCCATCTCGCAGGAGCTGATCAGGTGAAACGAATTGCACAGTGATGTTCCTTACCGTGGTGCGGGATGAGCGCTCCTGCTCATCGCGAAGCAGGGCATCCAGTTCGCTTCGGTGAAGACCATGGCCAAGATCGCCCAAACGTGCGGTCACGCGTTGCTTGAATGATGCACGGTCCTCGGCATCGCCGACATGGAACGCCGCGTTGTAGAGCAGATCACAGCGCTTGTGGTAGCGCATGAACTCGGCCATCACCTTGGGATGGTCTGTTATGA
>CAUJFM010000003.1 GCA_963169595.1 Bacteroidota bacterium
TTCAAGGTGCGGGACAGGTCGGTGTCCGTCCAGAACCCGGCACCCGCGCGATGGAACAGGCCGCGGTCCTGGGTGGCATCGAAGCCCAGGCTGGCATCGGCCAGCGGCCCCCACCGGAACTTCCGACCGTTGCTGCGCCCCGCCCAGCGGTCCAGGGCGGTCAGCGCGGCCTTGGGGCGCAGGGTGTCCTTCGGGTCCAACGCCTGCAGGTCGCTGCTGCGGTAGGGCCGGATGGCCGTGTGCATGGTGCTTCCCACTCGTTCGATCGCCGCAGCACGGGGACGCTCCACCTCGCGGCTCAGGGGCATCCAGCCGCTCTGGGCCGCTGCGTAAAGGCCCGTGGCCAACATCAGCACCAGCAGCGCGGACCTCATGCCTCCTTGTTCTTGGGCCACACAAAGGGCAGCATGGCCAGGGCGAAGGCGGTGACGCCCAGCACCATCACGGCGATGTTGGGGTGCCACTTGCGGGTGATGAGGCTCAGCCCGATGATGGCGATGGCATAGAGGTAGAGCACGGCGGTGGTGCCCCGGTGCCCCAGGCCCAGCGCCATCAGCCGGTGGTGGATGTGGTTCTTGTCGGCCGCGAAGGGCGATTGGCCGCGTGCCATGCGGTACACGAACACGCGCAGGGTGTCGACCAGCGGATAGGCCATCACGGCCATCACGAAGACCGGCGTGGGGATCTGGCGCAATACCAGGGGCAGGCGCGAGGTGTCGTGGTCCACCACCTTCATGGCCAGCACGGCCAGGATGGCACCGGCCGTGAGCGAACCGCTGTCGCCCATGAAGATGCGTGCGGGATGGTAGTTGAAGACCAGGAACCCGGCGAGGGAACCGGCCAGCACGAAGGCGAGCAGGGACAGCGCCACGTCACCCGCCAGGAACAGCCATGCTCCAAGTGCAAGCGCGGCTATGAAACCGATGCCACCGGCCAGTCCGTCCACCCCGTCGATCAGGTTGAAGGCGTTCACGATGACGATGTAGACGAAGAAGCTGAAGGCGATGCTGAAGGAATCCGGCATGTCGTACACGCCCAGGATGCCGTGCATGTTGGTGATGCGGATGCCGGCCATCACCACCAGGATGTAGCCCACGATCATGTGGCCCACGAGCTTCTTCACGGGGCTGAAGCCGATGATGTCGTCCTTCACACCGATGAAGAAGAGCAGCACCATGGCGGCCAGCACGAACTTGAAGTCCGCATAGGCCGCACCCATGGACTTGTAGAGCGCCCGGTAGTCATAGCCGTGCTCATCCACGCCGATCAGTGTGGCCTTGGGGAACCACAGGGCGTAGGAGAAGATGATGGCGGCGAAGATGATGATGCCCCCGATGGTGGGCACGCTGCGCTGGTGCAGCTTGCGGGCCTCGGACGGCTCGTCCACCAGGTGCTTCATGCGCGCCACCTTGATGAGGCTGGGCATGGTGAAGAGCACCACGACGAACGCGGTGATGAAGCCGAGCAGGAGGATGTAACCGTGTTCCTTCACCTTGGTTGGTCAAAGATCGTAGTAGCGGTTGAACACCGAGGTCCGGATGGCCGCGTACACGTAGGTGGATTGTAGGTTGTCCGAAGCGCCGGGCAGGTCGCGGCGCCACAGGCCCACCACGAAGCGCAGGTTCGTGTGCGGGTTGAAGAGGTAGGAGGCGTTCACATCCACGTAGGTCAGGGTGCGCTGGCCGGCCTCCTTCAGGTTGGTCCCCGGCTCATCGGGCATGGTGAGGCGCGAGCCGTGGTTGTCGGTGGCCAGCGAATCGAACTGCAGTTGGGCCACGTTCACCTTGGCTTGGAACCAGAGCCGCTCCCGGAAACCGATGTCCACGATGGCCACGGCCTCCTGGAACGCCGCCCCCTGCGGATGCGCCATGGGTATGCCCCCATGCCGGTAGGCCAGCTGGCTCGGCGTGTGCATGTACATGAAGGGTTCCGCGGTGTTGTACTCCAACTGCAGATGCAGGTCCTTCCGGCCCACATCGAAGGCGCGCAGACCCGCCTGCCAGGCGATGCGGTCCTCGGCGGCCAGTTGGCCGTACACGTACGCCTTGTCCAGCACCTTCACCCGCAGGTCCACCCCCAGCATGGTGCGCGCCTTGTCCTTGGACAGGCCCAGCAGGCTGTTCACGCCGATCACCGGGTTCAGCTCCAGCAGGTCGAACGCACGAACACCACTGGAATCGATGGTGCCGAACTGCGTCACCTCAAAAAGCCCCAGCTGGATGCGGCCCAGGTCCACCGAGAGGTGGTCATAGCGGGCGCGGTACCAATAGAAGAGCGATTCGCTGGAGCGGCCGGTGGGAAGCCGGTCCTGCGGGCCCAGGCCGCTGGTCTGCTTGGTGTGCCAGGTGCTGTACTGGAAACGCCGGTTTCGGCTGAGCGCGCTGAACTTGAGGAAGGGTGCCGGTGGCGCATTGTCGCTGAGCAGCACCGACCGGTATCCATGGCCCACGAAGTGCTTGCCGTGCCCGAACTGGATGTTGAGCCAGTCCACCGGGCTCATGGACAGGTGTGCCTGCGACCAGCCGATGTCCAGGCGGCGTACCTGATCGAACTTCACCCGGCCCTGCCCGGACAGCGCACCCGTGGCCACCGTGTTCAGGAACAGGTATTGCGGCACCAACGCCTGGCTCTCGTGGACCATGGTCTGGAACGAGAGCTTCTTGCCGATGTCGCCGCGCACCATCACCCCGCGGGTGTTGAAGTAGTACCGGTTGGTATCGGCGTAGGCGGTCTGGTCGCCCAGGTCGAAGCCGCCCTCGAACTGGAACAGCGGGTCGATGGTGATGTGGACGTCGCCGGACCGGATGTGGAACAGGTTGTCCTTGAACAGCTTCTCCGAATGCCAGTAGTAGTACTTCGTGCTGTCAACGCGGTAGCCCATCACATGGGTGAGGTCCACCCGGCGCTCCAGCACGGGCTTGAGACCGGTGTGGATGCGCTGGCCCACTTTCGCCGCGTTCCGTTCCACATCGATGTAGAAGTCCCGTTGCAGCAGCACATCGTTGTTCCCCTGGGCACGGACCGCCACGGCGCCCAACAGGCAGAGCAGGAACAGGAGAAGGCGTGGCATGCGCGGGCCGGACTGCGGATGGGCGAAAGTAGGCGACCCGGCGGGCCGGGAAAAACGAACGGCCCGGGATCACCCGGGCCGTTGCCATGGGAGGTGGTCCGATCAGGCCTTCGCCAGCTCGCTCTTGGCGAACTCCGCGTACACGGCGGTGATGCCCTCGCGCAGTCCGATACGGTGCTTCCAGCCCAGCTTGTGCAGGCGCGAAACGTCCATCAGCTTGCGCGGCGTGCCGTCCGGCTTGTCGGTGTTCCACTTCAGTTCGCCGGTGTAGCCCACGATGTCCTTGATCATCTCGGCCAGCGCCTTGATGGTGAGGTCCTCGCCCGTGCCCACGTTGAGGAAGAGCTCCTCGTCGTAGTTGTTCATCAGGAACATGCACGCATCGGCGAGGTCGTCCACATGGAGGAACTCACGCATGGGCGAACCCGTGCCCCACACCTCCACGCTCGGCGCGTTCGTCACCTTGGCGGTGTGGAACTTGCGGATGAGCGCGGGCAGCACGTGGCTGTTGTTGAGGTCGTAGTTGTCGTTGGGCCCGTACAGGTTGGTGGGCATCGCGCTGATGAAGTTGCAGCCGTACTGGCGGCGGTAGCTCTCGGCCAGCTTGATGCCCGCGATCTTGGCAATGGCGTAGGGCTCGTTGGTCTGCTCCAGCAGCCCGGTGAGCAGGCTCTCCTCCTTCAGCGGCTGCGGGGCCATCTTCGGGTAGATGCACGAGGAACCCAGGAAGAGCAGCTTCTTCACCCCGTTCTCGTAGGCCGAGTGGATGATGTTGCTCTCGATCATCAGGTTCTCGTACAGGAACTGGGCGCGGTACACGTTGTTGGCGTGGATGCCGCCCACCTTGGCCGCCGCGAGGAACACGTACGCGGGCTTCTCCTGGGCGAAGAAGTCGCGCACGGCCTGCTGGTCGATCAGGTTCAGCTCCTTGCTGGTGCGGGTGACGATGTTGGTGAAGCCATCGGCCTGCAGCTTGCGCACGATGGCGCTGCCCACCATGCCGCGGTGGCCCGCCACGTAGACTTTGTCTTGCTTGTTCATTGGGATCGTTGTTGAGGGCGGATCATGATCCGCCCTTACGATGAGCGATCGAGTGATCGATCACTCCTGTTCGTGCAGGATCTTATGTCCGCCCTTCTTCAGGTACACATCGCGCTTGAAGAGCTCCAGGTCGCTGGCCATCATCTCCTTCACCAGGGCCTTCAGGTCGTACTTGTGCTTCCAGCCCAGCTCGCGCATGGCCTTGGTGGGATCGCCCTCCAGGTGGTCCACCTCCGCGGGACGGTAGTAGCGCTTGTCGATGGCCACGAGCACCTTGCCGGTCTTCTTGTCGTAGCCCTTCTCCTTCTCGCCCTTGCCCTTCCACTCGAGCTTGATGCCCACCTCCCCGAAGGCGAGGTCGACAAAGTGGCGCACGGTGTAGGTCTTGCCGGTGGCGAGCACGAAGTCATCGGGCTTCTTGGCCTGCAGCATCAGCCACATGCCCTCCACATAATCCTTGGCGTGGCCCCAGTCGCGCTTGGCGTCCAGGTTGCCGAGGTAGAGCGTGTCCTGCAGGCCCAGCTTGATCTTGGCCGCAGCGCGGGTGATCTTGCGGGTCACGAAGGTCTCGCCACGCAGCGGGCTCTCGTGGTTGAAGAGGATGCCGTTGCAGGCGAAGATGCCGTAGCTCTCGCGGTAGTTCTTGGTGATCCAGAAGCCGTACAACTTGGCCACGCCGTAGGGGCTGCGCGGGTGGAAGGGCGTCTCCTCGTTCTGCGCATGCGGACGCACGCCGCCGTACAGTTCGGAGGTGGAGGCCTGGTAGAACTTGGTCTTCTTCTCGAGGCCCAGGATGCGGATGGCCTCCAGGAAGCGCAGCGTGCCGATGCCGTCGGCATTGGCCGTGTACTCGGGCATCTCGAAGCTCACCGCCACGTGGCTCATGGCGGCCAGGTTGTAGATCTCGTCCGGCTGGATCTGCTGCACCAGACGCAGGCAGTTGACGCTGTCGGTGAGGTCGCCGTAGTGCAGGTGGAAGGGACGGCCCTTCTCGTGCATGTCGTGGTAGAGGTGGTCGATGCGGTCCGTGTTGAACAGCGAGCTGCGGCGCTTCACGCCGTGCACTTCGTAGCCCTTGTTCAGGAGGAACTCGCTGAGGTAGGCGCCATCCTGGCCGGTGACACCGGTGATCAGGGCCACCTTGCGTTTCTTGTTCCCGCCCTTGCCGGCCGGCGTGGCCTTGGGCTTCTTCGCGGCGGCCACCACGGGCTTCACCGGCTTGCTCTGCGTGCGCTTCATTCGCTTGGTCATAGTTGCTTAGTGGACGATGAACGCGGGGTTCACCAGTTCATGTTTGTTGTACCGCAAAGGCTGTCCGGTGGCCACATCGGTGACCTTCCTGCCGGCCTCCGCACAGATCACCTGCCCGGCGGCCGTGTCCCATTCCATGGTGGGGCCGAAACGCGGGTAGACATCCGCGACGCCCTCGGCCATGGAACCGAACTTCAAGGCACTGCCGCGTGAGGCCAGGACCACCTCCCCTTCACGTGCCTCCACCTCGCGGATGAAGGCCTCCGTGCGCTCGTTGCGGTGCGAACGGCTGGCCAGCACCGTGTAGGCGGTGCGTGGTGCGTTCAGGGGAAGTCGTGCGGACATGGCGGCCCGTTCATACGCGGGAAGCGCCTCCCGGGTTGCCGCCTGCTCCTGACGGTATGCGCCCCCTCCCTTCCAGCCGAAGTAGAGCAGGTCGTCCACGGGGGCATAGATCACCCCGGCCACCGGGGCCGCCGCACCTTCCGGCGAGGCCGAGCGCGGTGCCTGTTCCATCAACGCGATGTTCACCGAGAACTCCCCGTTGCGCTTCACGAACTCGCGCGTGCCATCCAGGGGGTCAACCAGCCAGTAATGGGTCCACATGCTGCGTGCGGTCCAGGGCACTTGCACACCTTCCTCGCTCAGCACGGGCAGGGCCGTGGCACGCAGGGCCTGCTCGATCACCGCATGCGCACGCCGGTCGGCTTCTGTCAAGGGCGAACGATCGGCCTTGTGGTCCACCGTGAACGTTCCGCCATAGACCTCCATGATCTCGCGACCCGCTTGGAAAGCGGCGCCGATGGCGGCATCGAGCAGGACGGGCAGGGGGCGCAGGGACATGCCGCGATCAAAAGTACGTCCGCAGGGCAAGGAGCCTGTCCCACCCTGTGGGAAGCTATCGAACCCCGGCTGTGGACAACCCCTGAACGCAAAGGACCCTGGCGGACG
>CAUJFM010000004.1 GCA_963169595.1 Bacteroidota bacterium
CCATGGCAGCCAATTTCGCGGAGCAGCGGCCCGATCGCACCCGCGTGGTGGTGATCCATGACGGACCGGCCAATACCTACACCAAGGCTCTTGCGGACAGCGCGACCATTGCGCTCGGTGCCCCGGGCGGTGTGCGCGACTACTTCAGTCCAGCCACCCCGGATGATTTCCAGCGCAACATAAACGGCATCCTCTACGAGCCACGCAAGATCCCGCACTTCGCGCTGAAGCAGCTCTTTGAGGCCGGTAAGGAGCGGCGGCCCGTGTACCTGGCCCTGCTCGATGACCTGATCAAGCGCGAGGACCAGTATGCGCACCACCGCTACATGTGGACCATGCCCGCCTTCGTGGTGTGGGGCGAGGGCGACCGCTTGATCCCGCCGGTGGTGGCACACGGGATCATGCGCATCAACGAGCTGCCCGCCGATCACTTGATCATGATGCCCCGGGCCGGCCATGCGGGCAACATCGAACGACCGCGTGAGTTCGAGGCGATCCTGCTGAAGATCCTCAAGGACGGGCCGTGCCCGATGCCCACCACCGTGGGCGATGGACCCTGTACGTTGGAATACTTCCCCTGGTGCGGCTGCGATGGGAAGACCTACCCGAACAAATGCGCGGCGTGGAGGGCCGGGGTGCGGGTGATTGCGCAAGGCGAATGCGAATAGGCGGGACAACCATCCTGCCTGCGGACAGCTGTTGGTCCGGGCTGAGCACCACAGCTTCGACCAAGACCTTTCACATCGGTTCCGTCCTGTATCCCGTGCAGAACAACGGATCCTTCGCTTCGCATTGGTCACCTTTGGCTGAGGTACGGTCAACCGCCCTTCGTAACGGGCACCAGTACCGTGGCCCAACGGATCCTGACGCACCCGTGCCGAGTTCACTCCCCGCCTTCCACCTCCTCCAGCACCCGTTCAAAACGGCGATCGGGAATGATCCAGACCAAGGCCACCAGCGCGTAGATCACGACGGAGACCACAGGCTGCCAGAAGGCTGCGATGATGGCCATCAGGTATGCCACACCGGAAAGATTGCCCTTGAGATCATTACCCAGAGCTTTCTTGAGGATGGAGCCGGGGCCTTGTTTCCGGATGATCATGCGCTGCAGGATGCCCCAGGCCGAGGCCGCCATCAACAGCACGGACCCGTACAGTGCGGTGGGCACGGGAGCCAAATGATTCTCGCCCACCCACGCCGTGGTGAAAGGGATCAACGAGAGCCAGAAGAGCAGGTGCAGGTTGGCCAAGAGCATGGCCCCGCTCACATGCGTCACCGTGTGGAACAGGTGGTGGTGGTTGTTCCAGTAGATGCCCACGTAGATGAAGCTGAGCACGTAACTGAGCACGTTGGGCAGCAGGGGCAGCAGGTCCCGCGCCGATGTGCCCTCGGGTACCTTGAACTCCAGCACCATGATGGTGATGAAGATGGCCATCATACCGTCGCTGAAGGCTTCTATGCGGTTGGATCCCATGGTGAGCGTATGGAAGGATGAACAGGGTCTGGAGGACGAACGAGAGGGCCGGTTCCCGAAGCGGATCCGCCGGGGTCGAATATCGGAGGAGACCGGCACGGATCTCTCGTCCATGCGTGGTCAGGGCAACTTCACGAAGGGCATGAGCCGTGATCCGGAGGAAGTCGTGATCCGTGCGGTGAAGTGCCCGGGAACGATGCCGTGCAGGTCCAGATCCCAACGTTGCCGGGCCGGCCCGGTGGCACGGGCCACCATGCGGCCACGCGTATCGGTCAGTTCGATCCCGGTGATGTTCGCGTTGGAAGCCGCACGAATGGTCAGTTGCTCCGTGGCCGGGTTCGGGAATAGCTCCACATCCGGTCCATCCATCGCGTACATGCCGGTCGTACATGCCTCGAAGGCCCCCGCATCAAGCAAGGCGTGCTGGCACCTCAATACCGCATTCGCAGGATGGACGTACTCGTACAGGGCGACCAGGGGATAGCCGTTGCTGCCAAGGCCTGCCGGCTGTCCGATGCCGAACGCGGGTGAACTTCCGGTGATGTGGTAGTCATAGTCGTCCGGATCGGCGAAGTCCGCCGCGATGATATCGGTGATGCGCAGGTTGGAGAGCGTATCCATGTCGCCCGGCCACGCGGGCATGAATTCACCACCACCGGCCAGCACATTGTTGTATGCTTTGAAGTACGCTTCGGGCGGGGCTTGGAAGAAACTGCCGTTCACCTTCTCGTTCACCAGGGTGTTGTTGATCGCGTACAGTTCCTGCGGACCGGGATTGATCAGGCCCTCCATGCCGAAACCGACCATGTTGCTGTTCTGGCTTTGCAAGCCTTGCTGGATCACGTTGCCGATCAGGTAGGCTTGGCCGCCATTGGGCAGGTCGATCTCCCGACTGGCTTCCCCGTCCTCCTCGTTACTGAAGCGGTTGTACTCGATCACGTTCACCCAGGCGCGGCTCTTCAGCTCGTGACCGATGAAGGCGTGGTGGCTGTAATTGTACCGGAAGATGAGCGAGTCGACGTTCCCGATGTACAGGTTGTGTGAATAGCCATCGCCGTAGCCATGGTGGTCGAATTCCGTGTACTCGATGCGCACGGTGCACGGGTGGTACTCACCGCAGAGGATGCCCATCTCGTTGTGGTGGAAATGGCAATGTCGCACCGAGAGTCCCAGTCCTTCCAACCGGATACCTGCACCGTTGTGGTCCGGCACCTGGCATTCGCTGAACTCGATCCATTCCACCGTGGTGTTGTTCCCTTGGATCACCCAGATGGCCTTGTCGCCCCAGCTGAGTCCGTTGCTCTCCAGGTGCGCAAAGCCGCCCACACCGCGCAGCACCAGACCATCGGCCTGCCAGCGCGCCACATCGCTCGGGTACACACCCGCTAAAATGTTCACGGTATCACCGTCGCCAACGAGGGTGGAGACCTGGCTGGGCAGTGTCCAGGACTGGTCCGGTCCAACGGTCCACGTGGTGGCATGGGCCAAAGCGGCATCCAGCAGAACGGTAACGAGGAGCAAGCAACGCATGCTCGAAAATACGATGGTCCGACTCGGAGCAGGGTATTGTTCGTCCGTGATTTTCGGGCTTCCGTCGAACCGTTCCGGGTCCTCGTGCGTAGAACGGCCGCTCATCCGACCATGCACATGATCC
>CAUJFM010000005.1 GCA_963169595.1 Bacteroidota bacterium
TCGTGGCCGCGCTCGCCTTCTTCCCCGCCCTCGCCCTGGGCCCCATCGCCGATCACTTCAGCTTCTGAACAAGCCATGAGCACCCCTCGTTCCTCTTCCCTCTTCCAGCGCGACATCCTGCGCGCGGCCGCCGTACAGTCCTTCGTGAAACTGGATCCCCGCACCCTGGTGCGCAACCCCGTGATGTTCACCGTGGAGGTGGGCACCGCGGTGATGCTCGTGGTGTGCGTGCTGGTGGCCTTGGGCGACCGCACGCAGGGATCTCTGGGCTACAACGCGACGGTGTTCCTGCTGCTGCTGCTCACCGTGCTCTTCGCCAACTTCGCCGAGGCCATTGCCGAAGCACGCGGCAAGGCCCAGGCCGATTCGCTGCGCCGCACCCGCGAGGACACGCCCGCCAAACTGCTCATACAAGGCGGCACGCGTATGGTGCGCAGCAATGAACTGCGCAAGGGCGACCGCTTCCTGTGCGAAGCGGGCGACACCATCCCGGCCGACGGCGAGATCGTGAAAGGCCTGGCCACCGTGGACGAGAGCGCCATCACCGGCGAGAGCGCACCGGTGATCCGCGAGGCCGGCGGCGACCGCAGCGGCGTGACCGGCGGCACGCGCGTACTGAGCGACCGTATCGAAGTGGAGGTGGTAGGCGAGCCGGGCACCAGCTTCCTGGACCGCATGATCGCCCTGGTGGAAGGCGCCAGCAGGCAGAAGACGCCCAACGAGATCGCCCTCTCCATCCTGCTCGCGGGCTTTACGTTGGTGTTCCTCATCGTCTGCACCACGCTGCCGCCCTTTGCCGGTTACGCGAAGGCCGGCCTCACTACCGCCGCATTGATCTCGCTCTTCGTGTGCCTGGTGCCCACCACCATCGGCGGGTTGCTCAGCGCCATCGGCATCGCCGGCATGGACCGTGCCCTGCGCGCCAATGTGATCAGCAAGAGCGGCAAGGCCGTGGAGACCGCCGGCGACGTGGACGTGCTGCTGCTGGACAAGACCGGCACCATCACCATCGGCAACCGCAAGGCCACGGCCTTCCACCCGGCCAGCGGCGTGGACAAGGCCCGCTTCGTGCAGGCCTGCGCGCTGAGCTCCATGGCCGACGAAACGCCCGAGGGCAAGAGCATCGTGGAACTCGCCGGGCCGGAAGTGACCAGGCACCTCACCATCGACGGCGCCGAGCTGATCAAGTTCACCGCAGAAACGCGCACCAGCGGCGTGGCCTTCCCCAACGGCCCGCGCATCCACAAAGGCGCACAGGACGCCATCCGCAAGCTGGCGGAAAAAAACGGCAACCGTTTCCCGGCCGACGTGGACGCCGAAGTGAAGCGCATTGCCGCCAACGGCGGAACACCGCTGGTGGTGGCCGAGAACGGCGTGGTCACCGGCACCATCGAACTGCAGGACATCATCAAGCCCGGCATCCAGGAGCGATTTGAGCGACTACGGAAAATGGGCGTGAAGACCGTGATGGTCACCGGTGACAACCCGCTCACCGCAAAATACATTGCCGAGAAGGCCGGCGTGGACGACTTCATCGCCGAGGCCACGCCCGAGCAGAAGATGGCCTACATCCGCAAGGAGCAGCAGGGCGGCCGCCTGGTGGCCATGATGGGCGACGGCACCAACGACGCCCCCGCGCTGGCGCAGGCCGACGTGGGCGTGGCCATGAACAGCGGCACGCAGGCCGCCAAGGAGGCCGGCAACATGGTGGACCTTGACAACGACCCCACCAAGCTCATCGAAGTGGTGGAGATCGGCAAGCAGCTGCTGATGACGCGCGGCACGCTCACCACCTTCAGCATCGCCAACGACGTGGCCAAGTATTTCGCCATCGTGCCCGCGCTCTTCATGGCCAGCATACCCGCCCTGGGCGCGCTCAACATCATGGGCCTGCACAGCCCCGAGAGCGCCATCCTCAGCGCGGTGGTCTTCAACGCCATCATCATCCCGCTGCTGATCCCGCTGGCCCTGCGCGGCGTGGCCTACAAGCCCATCGGCGCCACGGCCATCCTGCGGCGCAACCTGCTCATCTACGGCCTGGGCGGCCTCATCGCGCCCTTCATCGGCATCAAGGCCATCGATATGGCCATTGCGCTCTTCATCTGAACACGACCATGAAACAGCATCTCCTTCCCGCCTTCAAGCTCACTCTGTTCTGCCTGCTGCTCTGTAGCGGCCTGTACACCTTGTTGCTGCTGGGCATCGCTAAACTCACGCCCAACGGGGGCAACGCCGCCACCATGCAGGTGGATGGCCGCACCTACTACACGAACATCGCGCAAGCCTTCACGCAGGACCGCTACTTCCAGCCCCGGTCCAGCGCGGTGGGCTACAACGCCGCCGGATCGGGTGGTAGCAATAAAGGCCCCGGCAACCCCGACCACCTGACCAATGTGCAGGCCCGCATCGATACCTTTCTGGTACACAACCCCGGCGTGGCCTTGGCCGAGATACCCAGCGAACTGGTCACCGCCAGCGGCAGCGGCCTGGACCCGCACCTG
>CAUJFM010000006.1 GCA_963169595.1 Bacteroidota bacterium
GCCATCGCCGGAGCCTATGCCCACCAGGTCGAGCAGCACGAAGACCGCGGCCACATACATCAGTTTCACCGGGCCGATCAGGATCAGGTGCACCACCATGTCCGGTCGGTAGGCCGCGATGCCCACGAACACGCTGAGCACAGCTGCGGAGGCGCCTTGTATGCCCGCATGCAGGCCGCCGTGGAAGCCGGGCAACAGGTTCTGCGACAGGGCGAAGAGCGCGAACCCGCTGAGGCCGCCGAGCAGGTAATTGCCCAGCAACCGCTTATCGCCGAGCAGGTCCCGGAACAGGCGCCCACCGAACCAGAGCAGCATCATGTTCCAGAAGATGTGGCCCAGGCCGGTGTGTACGAACATGTAGGTGAACACCGTCCATGGCTTCAGCAGCAAGGCTCCAAGGTCGGAGGTGGAGCGCAGCCATTGCACCACGTAGCGGTCCAGTGCCGCCATGCCCGTCATACGGTCGCCCATGGCGATGGACAGCACCAGTTGAATGGCGATCAATGCCACGAACACCGCGACATTGAGCAACAGCAGGCGTACCACCATGCCGCCGGTGCGCCACTGCATGCGAAGGTCGTCTTGGATCCCCATGGCTCAGGTGTTTCGGGTCCGGCTCGGGGGGCTGCCACCGGAGGGACCGCTACCCTGCAAAGTTCGCTCCTGATCGGCCTTGTGGCCTACCGCTCGTACGATCGGGATCACCGGTCGCGTTGTTGATCGTCGCAAGCGGTTGATGAACAGTGGTCTGCATCTTCACCGGTACCAGTCCGAACCGCCGTTGCCCCGGTGCCGCCACATCCGGATCAGGATGAAGCCCACCACCATGCCGCCCAGATGGGCGAGGTGCGCCACGTTGTCGCCGGGGTTGCTGTCCAAGCTGTTGAAGATGGACATGGCACCGAGGATGAGCACGAAGTACTTGGCTCGGATCGGGATGGGCAACGGGAACATGATCAGCTCCACGTTCGGGAAGGTCATGCCGAAGGCCAGCAGCACCCCATAGATGGCTCCGCTCGCACCCACCATGGGGATGTTGAACAACTGGTTGATGCGGCCCAGGGCCGGGTCGGTGTAGTTCTGGTACTGCGCCCACAGGTCCGGGCCGTTGCGCTTCACCTCTTCCACGGCTTGCTGCCCCACTTCGCTCGCCAGCTGCAGGTATTCGATGGCGTGCACCCCGGAGTAGAACAGCGCCGCACCCACCCCGGTGAGCATGTAGAAGGCCAGGAACCGCTGCGAACCCCACTTGTACTCCAGTGGTGGGGCCAGCATGAAGAGGCCGAGCATGTTGAGCGCGAGGTGGGTGAAGCCACCGTGCATGAACATGTGCGTGACCAGCTGCCAGGGCTTGAACAACGGCGAGGAGAAGAAGTGCAGGCCGAACAGGGTATCCATGTCCGTGCCACCGAAGTCGCCCAGTCCGGTGATCTTGATGAGGAAGACGATGCCGTTGATGATGAGCAGGTTCTTCACCACCACGGGAAGTTCTGCGAAGGGGGAGGCGTTGTAGCGCATGGGCTGGCGGGGCCAAGTTAAGGTCGGCCCGTCAGGGCTCCGCAGTGCGCGGTGTGATGGTGACACGGCGGTTCTGCGCGCGGCCTTGTTCGGTGGCGTTGGTGGCCACTGGCGCCTGGCTGCCCACGACCACCACCTGCATGCGCCCGGGCTCCACGCCAAGCCGCACGAGCTCCGACCATACCGCTTTCGCACGCCGCTCGGCCAGCTTCCGGTTCGCGTGCTCATTGCCGGTATCGTCCGTATGGCCTTCGATCAGCACCACCAGGCCCGGATGTTCGGCCAACTGGTGGAAGAGGTCCTCGGCCACGGGCAGGAGGTCCGCGCCGGGCACATGGTCGTTCACCGCGAAGTGCAGTGACAAGGGCCAGCGTGGTGCTTCGGCGGCGGTGTCCAACACGGTCGGTGTGGCCACCAGCTCTTCCGGACAGCGTGTGGTGCACCCTTCCACCGTACCGGTGCGCCACAGGGAGATATCGTCCACGAAGTAGTAGGCGAACGGCCCGCCCTGCGGATCGTACTGGACGATGGTGGTGCTGTCGTCGCTGCTGAAGTTGCCTACGATCAGCCGGTCCGCGCATCCACCGCCTTCGATGGTGCCACAGAGCGTGGTCCAGCCGCTGGCGTTGTCCATCACCCCGGCCGACCTCAGCTCCCACCGTACCGGGTAGGTCAGCAGGTCGCGTCGCCGGTCGTTCTCGAAGGCTTCGGTGAGGGCTATGCCGATCCGGTCCACGGCGTAGGCGTAGGTGGCGTCGCGCAGGATCCGCAGGCGCACGTCGTACACCCCACAGGGATCGAGCCGTTCCTTCAGCGGTGTCTGGATGAATTCGCGGTGATCCTTATTCACGGCGGAGTACAGGTAGATGCCCGTGCGGTCCTTCAGGAAGTCGGGCGTACCACCGCTGGCGTTCTTCCAGGCGGCACCATGCGCGGGCAGGTTCAGGTCGAACGTGGGGTCGGGGACAAGATCCATGGCGGGGGGTGGCGGAGCGGGATCGGCCGGGCAGGCATCCGAGGCTTGCAGCACGCGGGCTTCGTCGCTATGGCCCAGGGGCACCAGCGAAACGGCGTCCACATAGGCATAGGCCTGGGTGGCCAGCAGGCGCCGGCGCAGTCCGCGATCCTTGTCGGGGTCGAGGTCGGCATCGGCTTTGCGCTTCATGTTCTGCAGGGTGCCGCTGCTTCGGTTCCCGGTCACCGCTTTGCGGCTGGTCCGGTCGCACAGCTGGAAATTGCCCACCTGCACATAACGTTCGCCGCCGCGCGCGTTGTAGATGCCCTTCACCACCATCCAGCCCGCCGTGTCGGCGATGAAGCGGTTCAGCGCATTGTCCACATCCGGGCGGCCGAAGGACGGTGCAAGGTTCCCCTTCCGGCTGCGGTCCTCCACGCTGAAGCAGGCGCCGATGCGGTCGGTCATGTACCCGGAACGGTCGGCGAGGCTCACCCGGAAGGAGAGTTCGTACTTGCCTCCGTTCACCAGCGGCTCGGCCAGCTCCAGCTGCACGAACTCGCGCACCGCGCATTCGCCACCGCCATGCGCGGTGAGGACCAGACCCAGGTAGGCTTCACCCTCATAGGGCTCTTGCCTGCCGGCCCAGTTCATCGGGGTGCCCAGCTGTTCGCTGCAGGCATGGAAGTAGCCCGGCATGCCACCGATGGTCCTCACCCCCTCAAGGCCTCGTGCGGGTTTCGCCGCGA
>CAUJFM010000007.1 GCA_963169595.1 Bacteroidota bacterium
GGAAAAGGAGGATGTGATCGCGATGGCGGCCCGGTTGGGGCTGTGAGCCGACCTTGCTAACGCCCGGCCTTCTTCCTGGCCTTGGGCAGCGGCAGCGCCTCTCCCATCCGCAACAGGATCCCGGGCAGACTTCGGTCCCCGACGATCAGTGCTTCCGGCACGAGGTAGTAATCCTTGCTGCCGGGGTAGGCAGGGGCGCGTTCGCAATGCGGGTCCAGGGCGGCGCTCTCGGGCATCATCTTCACAAAGAGCTGGTCGTCGCAGATGAAGGCCACCGGCTTGCCGTCCGCATACAGGGCGAACTCCCCGAACATGGCCTTCACACTGAAGCGGTCGGCATGGCCCAGCTGGGCGAGGATGAAGGCGGCGGTGTCCTTGCGGGTGGCCATGGTGCTCAGGCGATCTCCTGGGTGAGCTCCACGAGGACGCCGTGGGCGCTCTTCGGGTGGATGAAGCACACCAGCTTGTTGTCCGCACCGCGCTTCGGTTCCTCGTTCAGCAGGGTGAAGCCTTCGGCCTTCAGGCGTGCCATCTCCGCCCGGATGTCGGCCACCTCAAAGGCGATGTGGTGGATGCCCTCCCCGCGCTTCTCGATGGCCTTGGCGATGGGCCCGTCGGGACGGGTGCTTTCCAAGAGCTCGATCTTGTTGGGCCCGCTGCGGAAGAAGGAGGTCATCACCCCTTCACTTTCCACCGCCTCCCGCTTGTAGGGGCCTTCCCCGAGCAGCCTGGTGTAGACGGCCTCGGCGCTGACCAGGTCCTTCACGGCGATGCCGATGTGCTCGATGCGCAACAGGTGTTCCATGCCCACAAAGGTCGACCAGTGGCCGTGAACGAAAAAGCCCTCCGCTGGGAGGGCCTTTTCCAGTTCGATGGTGGGATCAACGCTTGATGAACGTCTCGCCCATCTTGTTGTCGTAGTTGAGGTAATAGAGGTCCTTCTTCAGGGTGCTCACATCCACACTGTTGCCGTAGCCGCGCTTCACGATGTTGCCGTATTGATCGTAGATCTCGTACAGGGTGTTGGCGCTGAAAGTGATCACATCCTTGGGCTTGGCCGGGCTCCAGGTCACCGGGGCCACACTGGCGTCCGTGTACTTCACGGCCTCGCTGAAGCGGGCGCGCTTGGTGAGGTCCACCTGCTTCACGCGGAAGGTGTTCTCGCCGCTGTGGGGCGTGACCTTGAAAGAGTAGGTGTGCTCGCCGGGACGGCCATTCCCCATCACCTCGCCCACCTTCACCCACTTGTTCCAGCGCTTCTGTTCCACGATGTAGGCCAGTTCGCCGGTCTCGTTGGTGGTGGTCCAGGTGTAGGTGCCGTCGGAAGCGACGGACTGCTTCACGATGTCGAAGGTGCTCTTCGGACGGAGGACCTCCGGGTTGAGGATCACCGGTGTGCAGCCATCCTTGTGCTTCACCTTCACCACGATGGGATCGCCCACCTTCAGGCCGTAGTTCCCCAGGTCCACCTCGAAGGCGCTGGAGTTGATCTCGTCCGTGGCGATCTGGTCGTTCACCGTCACCTCGAACACGCAGAAACCCACGCCAGCCTCGGAGAAGGGGTTCTGGATGAAGAGGTTCTTGCCTTGGTATTGGCCTTCAAGCACAATGACCCCGGCAATGCTGCGCAGGGTGAGCAGGGCGGCGAAAGCAAGGATCGGAAGGCGCATGGTCTGGTGGCTCTACAAGCGACAAGGATACGAGATCGGCAGGGCTTTTCCGAGCCCAATGGGGGTCTTCTACGGAGTCCTGCCGTCCTTGTTTCGGCCGGTCATCAGTGCCCGAAGGCCTTCACGCCCGCCTCCACCGGTATTTCCAGGTGGTTCTCGGGCGGCGGGATGGGGCAGCTGTAGCGACCGCCGTAGGCACAGTAGGGATTGTAGGCCCTGTTGAAGTCGAGCTCCACCTGGGGCCCCAGCGGGCCAGTGAGGTCCAGGTAACGACCACCTCCATAGGTGCTCTCCCCATTGGTGGGGTCGGTGAAGGGGATGAAAAGGTAGTTGACGTACTCGGACCGCTTGCTCAGCTCGATGTTGCGGTACACCGTGAGGCGCTCCTTGCGGCCGAGCAGGGTGAAGGTGAGCACCCCGACCGGCTCGTACATGGGCAGCCGGTCCGTGGTGGTCTTCATGGCAAAGGCCTTGCCCTTCCTGGGCTTGAAGGTGGCCCGCACCCGGAAGCGCGCATCCGGGGCGAAGCGCTCCAGCTCGGTGAACCCGGGCCGGTGCTCAAGCGGCAGCGGGGTGTGGTCGGGGTCGCGGTATTCGGCGTTGATCCGGCCCCAATAGGCCTGAAGGCTGTCCAGCCAGAGCTGGTCCACGTCCTGGGCCCGGGTGGAGAGAGAGCCCACCAGCAGGAGGAAGATCGCCAGCGTACGCATCAGGCCGGTCGTTGGGTGCGGATGGAACCGCTCATGCGGGCCACGTCCGCCTCGTTGAAGCGACCGTCCTGGGCATCCTGCACCACGAAGGTGCGGCCGTCCACCGTCACGATCCGCTGGAAGTGGATGAAGGTGAGGTCCTCATCGGGGAACTGGGAACGGTACACCAGCAGCTCGGGCGTTTCCTCGATCACCGTGTGCTTCTGCAGCATGTCGCGCTCCAGGTCGGCCTTCAGCCGCGCCAGGTCACCGGGCTCCTCGGTGATGGTGAGCGCGAACCGCTCCCCGGCACGCACCTCCAGCCAGCCGAACTCCTCGTTGAAGCGCACGGCCACGCTGTCGGCGCCCAAAGTGGCGGGGTCGCCCAGGTGCAGGGTGAAGGGCACATCGTGCGGGGCCAGGTCGACCACCAGGGTGGCCACAGCGGTGGTGTCCGCTTGGGTCGCCTGGTCGCCGGCCTCGGGTGCGCCACCGCCACAGGCCCCGAGCATGATCAAGGATGCCGAAAGGATCGCATACTTCATTCCCCAAATGTATCCGCCATTCACTCCTGCACTTCCAGCCGCAACCCTTCGCTGTGCGAACTGAACTCCGGCGCGTACATGCACATGGCGGTGGTGATGCCGTTGCTGAACTCCCCGGCGTGCGTCACCTTCAGGTCGAACTCGAACACATAGGTGCCGGGTGCCACGCGGTCGAAGAAGAAGTGCATGGCCGCATCGCGGACGCTGCGGTAGTAGCCCAGGCCGCCCTTCCATTCGTAACCGCTGAGCGCATCCACCGGTTCGAGACCTGCGGCGCGGAGGTCCTTCAGGTGCACATGGTCGAGCCAGCGGTCGGTGCGCAGCTCCACACGCACGGTGAGCCGGTCGCCGGGCTTCAGTGCACGCCCGTTGGTCAGCTCGATCAAGCGCGTGCCCGCATCGGTCTGCTCGCGCAGCATCACGGTCCGCTTCAGACTGAACGGCGACCCGTGCGACTTCACCTTGTCCATCTGCTCGAAGTACTGCCAATGGAGCGCGCCCCATTGCACACCGTCGCTTGCGGTGGTGACGGTCACGCGGCCCATCGCCGGCTTCACCTCCGCACCTGTCCAGCTCTGCTCGAAATAGCCCGTGCCGGTCTCCTGCTCCGCAGGCCTCACCTCCTGATCACCCACACGGATCACCGGTGCATCGGTGGGCTCCAGCCAGTCATCACCCACCAGCAGCAAGGCATAGCAGGCATCGGCTGTGGCCTTGGTGGTCCGCCAGTCGGTGGTGCGCTTCAGGGTGAGCAGGTGCTGGCGCAGGGCGTTGACCTTCTGCTTGTCGCGCGCCACCAGCTCAAAGGCCTCGATCATCAGGGCATGCGTCTCCGTGGGGAAGCTGTTCCAAGCGTAGCCGGCGCGGAAGTCCCTCCAGTACATGCCGAGCTCATCGCTCACCGTGGCGCGCTGCGCAAGCGACTCCATGATCAACGCCGGAGCGGTCGCCCCATCCACCATGCGGTGCAGGAGGATGGCGATCATGGCCTGTTCCTGCAGCCCGTACTTCAACCAATCGCGTTGGGCGCGTTCGAGGATGAAGACCGCCGCGCTTCCCTTCTTCCGGTCCAGGGCACGCTGCGGGAAGTGGCTGCGCGAATAGAGGTAGTGGATGTCCTCTGCGGAGGGGTCGGGCAGGCTGTCCACGGTGGTGCCTCGCAGTCGGCGCTGATGCTCGCGCTCCACCTCCAGGTCCAGCCAGTCGATGGCGCGTTCGATCATGCGGCGCTCGTCGGTGCCGCGCCCGAGGTCGAGTGCGCCCAGCTGCTGCAGATGACCGAAGCCCGCCACGATGTGCTGCGTGATGTAGCGCGAGGGCTGCATCCCGCTCCACCAGCCCCAGCCCCCCTGGGGCAACTGTTGCTCGGCCAGCTTCTTCAGGGATGCGGCCTCCTCCCCGGCCATGCGCTGCAGGTCGAAGAAGAGCGCGATGCGGCGCTTGCGTTCGCCTTCATCCCTGGCGTTGAGCAGCCACGGCGTCTCCTCCAGCACGATGCCCTTCAACTCGGGGTTCTTCTCCAGGTTGCTGAGGAAGGCCTGCTCGTTGCCCGGACCGCCCTTGCTCCACGCCTCGAACACCTGCTTCACCTGTGGCCGCTGCTGCACGATGTGCGTGGCCAGGCGGTTGGCGTAGTAGCGGCTGAAGACCTGCTCCGCACATTCGTGCGGGAACTCCATCAGGTAGGGCAGCGCCTGCACGGCGTACCAGGCCGGGTTGGGCGTGTACTCCAACTTCAGGCTCTGGTGCCGCATGGTGGACGACGATGCGCTCACCAGGTTCTTCAGCTCGAAGGTCCGTGTACCCGCCTTGCTCATGGCGATGGGCACGCTCTCGGTGACGAGCACCCGGTCGGTGAGGATGGGTAGTGGACGCTCCTCACCATCGCTCATCCCTGCTGCGCTGGCCGTGATGCGCACCGCCACCACGTCCAGGCCCTCGGGCACGGCCACGCTCCACGCGACCACGGCACTGCTCCCCGGCGCTGCCGTGAACGCGCGCTCGGCCTGCTTGAGGGTGAAGCGATCGCCCACCGGCTTGTTGGTGAGGGGGTCGAAGAGCTCAAGACGCGCGGTACCACTGATCGTACCGCCCTCCACCACGTTCACCTTGGCGGTGAGCGTGATGCGATCGCCCTGGCGCAGGAAACGCGGCAGGTTGGGCACCACCATCAGCGGCTTCTGCGTGATGGTGCTGCGTGTGAACTGCGCGGTCTTGAGGTCGTTGGTGTGCGCCAGGCCCATGAAGTTCCAGCGCGTGAGCGCATCGGGCATGGTGAAGCGCAGCAGCACACTTCCGTCGCGATCGGTGAGCAGGTCGGGGAAGAAGAAAGCGGTCTCGCGGAAGTCGGTGCGGAGCGGCGTGGGCGCCGGTGAAGAGGAGGCTCCCTCCTTCTCGCCGATCACCACCTTCTCCAGGACCACTCCGCTCTCCGATGCATCGGCCATCGCAAAGAACCCTTCGGCTTGCGCTTCCTCCCGCATGACCACGCCGGGCATGGCCTGCAGCATGACTTCGCCATCCCCGCGCGCCGCATGGCCCCGTATCCCTCCCCCCGCATTTCCTCCCCACATGTACTGCATGGACCCTTCACCCACGGACAGATCCGGGTAGTGACGCACACTGTCCTGCGCAACTCCGCCCATCCAGCTGATCCATTGGGGGCCGGCCTCACCGAACGGTCCTGCCGTGCCCCAGGCCAGCCGTTCGTGGTTGGTGCCCCACACGTTCATCCACCATTCGGGCAGGGCGAACCGGTCCAATGAGGCATCGTACAGGGTGGCCAGCACCTGCGCGGCCACCTGCTCCTTCTTCGGACCGGTGATCTTCAGTCGCCATTCCTCCTTCGCACCGGGCAGCAGCTTGTCGCGGAAGCTCATCCATTCCACCTTCAGCTGCTTGTTGGTCCAGGGCACTTCGATGCGCAGTGAGCGAAGGTGC
>CAUJFM010000008.1 GCA_963169595.1 Bacteroidota bacterium
CAGTGAGCCGCTGCGGATCAGCCGACCGGTCGCGTCAAGCACGGTGTACGAGGTACCCGCAGGCCGATCGTGCCACACCTCCAGCTCCCCTTCCCGCACGATCACACGCACGCCGGGGATGCCGGTCATCTCCACCGCCACCACGGCGGAATGGACGAAGGTGCCGTCATGGTCCGTCTGTCGCAGCCGGTAGAAGGCCGTGCCTGGCAGCGGGGCCTCATCCGTGAAGCGGTAGTGGCGCAGCGAGGCCCCATCACCCTGGCTTTCCACCCTGCCCACCGGTTCAAAGAGGAAACCATCGGCGCTCCGCTCCACGGTGAAGAACGCATTGTTCCATTCGCTGGCCGTGGCCCACGCGCAGTTCACCACGTCCTTGGCGGCCTTGGCGTCGAACCACAGCAGTTCGATGGGCAGGGGGTTCTCGGCCGATACGGAGGCCAGGGTCCAGAACCCGAACTCGGTCTCCACCGCCGCGGTGGGCACATAGCCGCCCCAGGTCTGGGTGGTGGCGCCGTTGTTCCCCCGATCGCGCCAGATATCGGGCGCAGGCACTTCATCCAGCTTGGCCACCCGCAGATCGGCCGGGAGGGTGACCCCACAGCTGAAGGTGTTGTGATAGCTGAGCACCACGCGGGCATTGGCGGTACCGGCACTGCGGGTGATGGACCAATACTCGCAATCGCTGATGTGGTCCAACGTGGGCTCCAGCACGCTGCTGAGCGTGTAGGCGCTCACCGGGAAGTACTCGGCAATAAAGGCGTCCGTGGCCACACCCGCGATGTTCTGCAACTGCACCGGTCGCCAGCGGTTGTTCTTACCAACGGGGAAGATGAAATTGACGTTGCCGAACTTCTGGACCGGACCATCCACGTGGCTGTTATCTGTTGCTCCCGAGGTGAACGAGACCGTATTCTCCAGGGAGAGCAGACCATTGGGCAGAGAAGAAAGGATGCGCCCGCCAAATGACCCACCGTTGGCAAATTGAACTGCAGTTGATGAACGAAGCGAAATGGGCGCATTCAAGGTCAGATCCGAAGCCGTCTTAGCCATTCGGATGATATTGAAACGCTCTTGGAAACCCGTGGTATTGATGGATTGTGATACACCTCCGATGAACGAGACTATCGAAAACTGCTCATCGAATGCGGCCTCACTGTCGTTGTTGGTATAATTGCCCTGGATCTGCAGCACTCCACTTGGATTCGCCGCGCCTTGGAGGTCCAAATAGCCGCCTAAGTTAATCGTCACCGGTCCATTCACTACGAAATTATTACCAAATCGCTCGCTCCGGACAAACGCGTTCAAAGCGCCCCCAGCCGTGCCTGTCATTGATAGTGAAGTAGCCTGAAGACTGCCGTTGGTTCCGGCATCACCGATCGTGATACCCACTGCAGCGCTTGCCGGGCCAGTTTTTGTGACCGACACAGGCCCAGAAACTATCAGACTCGCACCATTGCGTACGGTCAGATTGCGTACCGTTGATGAATTTGAGCTGACCGATACTGATGCACATGTGGCCATTGGCGCCGCCGTGAACACCTCGCAGTTGTTCACCGCGCTTTGGTCGATGATGACGTTGGAAGTAGCGTTCGGCACCACGCCGAAGTTCCAGTTCCGGCAATCGTGCCAGTTGGTATCGAAGACGCCGGTCCAGATGAAGGGATAAGGCCCGGGTGTGGTGGTGACCAGGGCCACATCATCGATGAAGAAGCCTTCGTCGTTCCGATTGTAATTGCCAGCGATCCCGGCAGCCATATTCGCATTGAACGTGGCGCAGGAAGGATCACCTTGAACCGTTAGTACACGAAAAGCGATAGTGCTCGTTCCGCCTGGGACATTGTAGACCATCGGATTGGGCATTTGATAATCGGTACACCCCGTTCCGGTGGCACCACCCATGGGATTGGCCCATGCGTAAGTGTGATCACTGAATCCGGCCATCTGGCCAACGTTCGTCCAGGCCCCTCCGTTCAACGCCACCTGCACCACCACACCTTCGAGCACATCCATGCCAGGACCCGAGCCTGGGCGCACGGCATGGTAGAAGCGCAATTGCACACCGGACAGTCCCGCGATGTTCACCGTATTGAAGGTGATGGTATTGGACTGTGCATTGCGGCCGATCCGGGACGAATTCGCTCCGGTGCGCACCGTTTCACTGTTCACCACACCACCGGTATAGCCCCAGGCACCGCAAACGGGGGTGGTCTCAAAGCCTTGGAAGAGGATGGTGGTCTGCGCGTGGGCGTAGGTTACAGCGCTTAAAAGCGCCATTCCAAAGGCTATGACCCGCGCGAGGGACATGGTTTTCAACGGCGCAAAGTTCGTTGTTCCCGTCCAGAACCGTGTTAACAGATCATCAACGATCCAACACCTCGAAGATCCTCCGTCGCCCCCCTCCTTCTGACCTGTTCAAACCGGTCCGTTCCCGAATGTACGACACGCCATTCCGGATACATCGTCCCTGGATCACCAAAGAAGTAGCGTACGTGTGACGAACCGTTCAGGGCCTGCTTCCGCCGCGGAACACCCCGATCCACGCCGGTCCATCGACCACCTCGATACCTTCGGTCCGCGGATAGTCCCTGCCGATCATGACCCTTCAGCAACTGCTCTACGTGGTGGCGCTCGATGAGCACCGCCAGTTCGTGAAGGCGGCCGAGGCCTGCCATGTGACCCAGCCGACGCTCACCATGCAGGTGCGCAAGCTGGAGGAGGAGTTGGACGTGGTGCTCTTCGACCGGCGTTCACACCCCGTGCGGCCCACCGCGCTGGGTGCCCGGGTGATC
>CAUJFM010000009.1 GCA_963169595.1 Bacteroidota bacterium
CGAGGCCGACTCGCTCAGCTACCAGCTGATCAGTGCCATGGGCCTGAACGGGAACCCGCTGGCCTACGTGGCGCCCAATACGGGTGCACTGCCCATTCCCGGCCTTACGCTGAACCCGGCCACGGGTCAGGTGAACTTCACGTTGAACACCCAGGGCAATTGGGTGGTGGTGGTGCAGGTGAACCACTGGGTGAACGGCCAGATCGTGGGCACCATCATGCGCGATATGCAGTTCGTGGCCTATCCCTGCACGAACGATCCACCCAACCCGGCCACGGGTGTCATTCAAGGCCTGACCGGATCGGCCGTGCAGACCGGACCACGATCCATCCAGGTCTGCGAATCAGGCAGCTTCTGCTTCAACATGGTCATCTCGGACCCGAACCTGCCGAACGTGCTGGAGGCCTTCAGCAACATCCAGCAGAACCTGCCGGGATCCACCTTCACCTACACGGGCAGCAACCCCATCACGGCCACCGTTTGCTGGACCGCACAAGCGGGGACCAGCGGGTTCTTCCCCTTCATCGTGAACGTGAACGATGGCGCCTGCCCCATCCCGGCCTTCCAGACCTATGTCTACTCCGTGACGGTGATCCCCGGTTTGTACGGCAACGTCACCACCACGAACGAGAACTGCACCGGCACGGGCGATGGGACCGCCACCGCCGTGGTGACCACCGGTACCGCGCCCTTCACCTATCAGTGGAACACCGGGGCCACCTCCTCGTCCATCACCGCGGGCGCTGGTGCCTACACGGTGACCATCACCGATGTGAACGGCTGTGTATCATCTCCACTATCCGCCACCATCACGACCACGGGTCTGCCGAACGTGGCCAATGCCGGGGCCGACCTGGTGGGCTGCGTGGGCAGCTTCCCCGTGACGCTGAACGGCAGCGTGACCAACGCCACTGGAGGCAGTTGGAGCGGAGGCTCGGGCACCTTCAGCGGCAACTGGCCCAATGTGGGCTACACCCCCACCGCTGCGGAGATCACTACGGGCAGTGTGACCTTGACGCTGACGACCACGGGCAATCCGACCTGCCCGCCCGCCAGCGACCAGGTGGTGATCACCATCCCGAACAGTTTCGCCAACGCCACGGTGACGGCCACCGATGCCACCTGTTACGGAACAACCACTGGCAGCGCGGTCTTCGCACCGGCACAACCCGGCTTCACCTATGCCTGGAGCACCACACCGGTGCAGACCAACCCCACGGCCACCGGTCTGGGTGCCGGCAACTACACGGTGACGGCGACGGACAGCTATGGCTGTAGCATCACACTGAACACCACGATCGGTCCGGCCGCGCCGATGAGCATCGCCAGCCTGACCGCCACGGATGAGAGCTGCACCGGACTCGGTAATGGCACCGCCACGGTGACCGTGGCCGGTGGCACAGCCCCCTACTCCTACACCTGGAACACCGGCGCGACCGGCACCTCGATCACCGCCGGAGCAGGCAGCTACACGGTGAGCATCACCGATGCCAACAACTGCGCCCCGGTGACCGGCACCATCGCCATCGTGGCCGCCGCACAGCCCAACCAGGCCAATGCTGGTCCCGACCTGATCGGTTGCGTGGGCAGCTTCCCTGTGGCCCTTGGCGGTAGTGTGACCAATGCCACTGGCGGCAGCTGGAGCGGCGGAACAGGCGCCTTCAGTGGCACCTGGCCCAACGTGAGCTATACGCCCACCGCAGCGGATATCAGTGCCGGCTCAGTGACCCTCACGCTCACCACCACGGGCAACACCGCTTGCGCGCCTGCAGCGGACCAGGTGGTGATCAACATCCCGAACAGCTTCGCCACGGCAACGGTGACGCCCACCGATGCCACCTGCTACGGCACCGCCACGGGCAGTGCGGTCTTCGCACCCGCACAACCGGGCTTCACCTATGCATGGAGCACCACGCCGGTGCAGACCACCCCGACGGCCACCGGTCTGGCCGCAGGTGACTACACCGTGACCGCGACCGACAGCTACGGTTGCAGCATCTCGCTCACCACGAACATCGGACCCGTGGCCCCGCTCACCCTGGTCAGCCTGACGGCCACGGATGAGAGCTGTGCCGGCCTGGCCGACGGCACCGCCACCGCCGTGGTAACCGGAGGTACGGCACCTTACGCCTTCAACTGGAACACCGGACAGAGCACGCCTTCGATCACCGGAGGTGCGGGCAGTTACACGGTGAGCATCACGGACGCCAACAACTGCACGCCGATCACCGGGACCATCGCCATCGTGGCCGCCGCGCAGCCCAACCAGGCCAACGCCGGTCCCGATCTGATCGGTTGTGTCGGCAGCTTCCCAGTGGCCCTGAACGGCAGCGTGACCAACGCCACCGGCGGCAGCTGGAGCGGTGGGAACGGCAGCTTCAGTGGCACCTGGCCCAACGTGAGCTACGCGCCCAGCCCTGCGGACATCAACGCCGGCTCGGTGACCCTCACACTCACCACCACCGGCAACACCGCTTGCGCACCTGCCACGGACCAGGTGGTGATCAACATCCCCAACAGCTTCGCCACGGCCACGGTGACGCCCACCGCTGCCACCTGCTTCGGCACGGCCACGGGCAGCGCAGTCCTGACACCGGCACAACCCGGCTACAGCTATGCGTGGAGCACCACACCGGTGCAGACCACAGCAACGGCCACCGGCCTGGCCGCCGGCAACTACACGGTGACCGCCACCGACAGCTACGGTTGCAGCATCACACTGAGCACCACCATCGGCGAACCGGCGGCCTTGACGTTGAGCGACCTCAGCACAACTGATGAGAGCTGCGCAGGTTTCGGGAACGGCAGCGCCACGGTGACCGTTACGGGCGGTACCACACCTTACGTGTACACCTGGAGCACCGGTGCGGATACGCCCACCATCACCGCGGGTGCAGGCAGCTACACGGTGAGCATCACCGACAGCAATGGTTGCGCGCCGGTCATGGGAACGGCCACCATCGCGGCCACCGGCCAGCCGAACCAGGCCAACGCCGGCCCGGACCTGGTGGGTTGCATGAACAGCTATCCCATCCAGGTGCAGGGCAGCATCGTGAACGCCACGGGTGCCACCTGGAGCGGCGGTTCGGGCATCATCACCGGCAGCGGGGCCAGCATCAGCTACCAGCCCACCACAGCCGAAGTGCTGGCCGGTGGCGTGACGCTGACCATGACCACCACGGGCAATACCACCTGCCCGCCGGCCAGCGATGACGTGTTCATCGCCCTGAGCAACAGCTTCCTCAACGCCGCGCTGCAGGCCAACGACCTCAGCTGCAACAGTGCGGGGGATGGCACGATCGCCTTCACGCCTGCACTGCCCGGCAACAACTACAGCTGGAACGATCCGCTGGGACAGACCAGCCCAACGGCCACCGGACTTGCCGCAGGTACCTACACCGTGCTGGTGACGGACATCCTGGGTTGCGACACCAGCCTCACGGCCACGATCACCCAGCCGGACGTGCTGGCCGTGGCCACCGTGAACACCACGAACGTGACCTGCAACGGCGGCAACAATGGCAGCGTGCAGGTGGTGGTGAACGGCGGAACGCCCGGTTACATCTATGCGTGGAGCGGCGGGCAGGCAACGGCCACCATCGCCAACCTCGTGGCCGGCAGCTATGCGGTGAACATCACCGACGCGAACGGTTGCACCACCAGCGCCAGCGCCATCGTGGACCAACCGGCGCCCATCGTGCTCCAAGCGAACGCACCGGATACGGTCTGCGTGAACGCCCCGGTGACCTTCACAGCACAGGGAACGGGTGGCACCGGCAACCTGCTCTACACCTGGGCAGGTCTGGGTTCGGGCAGCGTGCTTAGCGCTTCGCTCACGCAATCGCAGACCGTGGTGGTCACCGCCACGGACCAGAACGGCTGCACCTCGGCGCCCGTGATGCTGCCCGTGTACGTGCTGAACCTCGACCTGGCCGATTTCAGCGCCTTTGGCGACACCACGGTGTGCCCGGGCGGCGTGGCTAATGTGGGCGCCATGCTATCCGGCTATCCAGGCAGTTGGTCCATGACCTGGACGCAACTGGGCCTGAGCGGCACCGGCCCCTTCACTTACTCGATCACCGGGAACCAAGTGCTGGACGTGGTGCTGATGGACCAGTGCGGCAACACCCGCACCGAACAGGTCCAACTGGGCCTGCAGATCCCGCCGGCCATCCAGCTTCCGCCGGTGATCGCACAGGGTTGCGCCCCGCTCACGGTGCAGTTCCCGAACCTGCAGCTTGGTCCCGGCCTCACGTATGCGTGGTACCTGGGCAACGGCAGCACCAGCAGCAGCGCTGCGCCCAATGTGAACTATGCCGCAGGCAACTACAACGTGACGCTCACGGTGACCACGCTGCTCGGCTGCACGGCCACCAGCCCCACGGCCGGTCAGGTGATCGCCTTCGCGCCACCCACGGCCAGCTTCACCGCGAGCACCTGGACCACCACCTTGGACAATGCCTCCATCGCCTTCGATGCCACCACCACGGGAACCGTCGTAGCGCATGACTGGACCTTCGGCGACGGTGGCACCAGCACGAACGCCGACCCGACACACACCTTCGGCGATGTGGGCACCTTCGAGGTGGAGCTCATCGTGACCGATGTGAACGGTTGCACCGCGAGCGCCTACGGACCGGTCACCATCACGCCGGTGTACGACATCACCATTCCCACGGCCTTCACACCGAACACCGGTGGCGGAAGCGGCGGCGCGTACGATCCGAACGGCCTGGACAACGACGTCTTCTACGTATTCGTGCGCAGCGTGAAGGATTTCCGCATGCGGATCTTCAACCGCTGGGGCGAGCTCGTGTTCGAGAGCGACGACATAATGAAGGGTTGGGACGGCTATTACCGTAACCAGCTCAGCCCACAGGACGTATATGTCGTCCAAACGTGGGTACGGTTCGTGGATGACAAGGAAGTCCAGAAGCTGACCGACCTCACGCTGTTCCGATGAACACGACGGGGATCCGCTCTTCCATACTGACCGCCCTGCTGCTGACCACCACCGGTCTGGCCGTGGCACAGGACCCGCAGTTCTCGCAGTTCTATGCGGCACCGCAGTACTTGAACCCGGCGCTCACGGGCAACACCCACCAGGACCGCATCGGCCTGAACTACCGCCTGCAATGGCCCGGTGTGCAGCCCGGCTACGAGACCTACATGGCGGCCTACGACCATCGCTTCAGCACGGTGAACGCCGGCATTGGTGGCATGGTGCTGCGCGACAAGGCCGGGACCAACGGGCTCACTTTTACCACCATCGGCCTCAGCTACAGCTACGAGGCACGCATCAACTACCGCCGTGCCGTTCGGGGCGGTCTGCGCATGGGCTACACCATGCGTGGCGTGGACCCCAGCGGCTACCTCTTCGCCGATCAGGTGATCCGCGACAATGCCGCGCAGACCATCGAGCCCAGCCTGATCGAGCAGATAAGCTATCTGGACTTAGCGGCCGGCTTCATGTACTTCAGCGAGCAGTTCTATGTCGGCACCTCCTTCAACCACATCAACCGGCCCAACCAGAGCCTGATGATCGACGGCGACGCGCGTCTGCAGGTGCGCACCTCCGTGCATACGGGTTACAGCTTCGCCACGGATGGCCGCGTCTTCAGCAAGGCCGATACGCGCATGACGCTCGCCGCGCACTACAAGATGCAGGGCAAGTGGGACCAGTTCGACCTGGGTATGTACCTGGCCCACCGGCAGCTGCTGGCCGGCCTGTGGTACCGCGGTCTGCCCGTTTTGAAGGCGTATGAACGCGGCTATGGCAATGATGAGTCGGTGATCCTCATGGCCGGATTCGAGACCGAGCACCAGCTGCGCGTCATCTACAGTTACGACATCACCATCAGCAAGTTGACCATGCGCAGCGGAGGCGCGCATGAGATCAGCCTGCAGTATGAATGGCCGCGGAAGTCGAAGAACCGCAAGCACCGCATCGTGCCCTGCCCCAAGTTCTGAACCACCTCAGAACTTCGCTTCCAGCGTAAGGAATCCCGTACGCCCCATCCCTGGCAACAGACCCGGACCGGGATAGCCCCCGGCCCGGCGCGTCGCATAGATCTCATCCAGCAGGTTGTTCACGCCCACGGTCAAGGCGATCCGTTGGTCGAACCTCCACGTGGCATTGGCATCGGCCACCGTGTAGCCCTGGAGGTAGCCTGCCGTGGCCGAGGCGTTCGGGGCCTCCGTATTGGTAGCGTTGGTGTACACACCATCCACCACGCTCACCTTCAGGGCCACGGTGAGATGCTTGTCGCGGTACGTGATGCCAGGCCGCAGGATGTTGCGGGGAGCGTATTCCACCTGGTTGCCGACGAGATCACGTGAGGGATCGTCCGAGACGGCGGGGTCGTTCCACGAGGAGTATCGGGCATCCACGAAGGCATAGCTCACGAACACGGCCAGGTGCGTGCCGCCTTCGGGACCACCGCGCAGCAGGTCCAGCAATTCTGCCTCCACGTAGGCTTCAACGCCCTGGCTCAAGGAGGCCCCGATGTTGGTGCGGTAGTTGGCCCCATCGCGCAGGATGGTGCCGATGCGGTTGTCGTAGTGCAGCATGAAGCCACCGATGTCGAAGGCTAGGAAGCCGCCCACGTTACCCCGGAAGCCACCATCCAGGTTGTACCCGCTGGCATCCTGCAGGTCTGGATCGATCACGTCCGTGGTGGCCGAAGGGGTCAGGTCGCTGAAAAGCACAGGTCGGTAGGCCTGGCTGAAGTTGGCGTAGAGGCGCGTGCGTTCCGAGGTCCTGTACTGTGCACCGATGCCCAGCAGGGGCAGCTGTCGCAGGCGCTCGCCGCTATCCACTCCGCCCGTGCCCGTGGCATTGATGCGGCCATCCACGCGGGAGGTGATGTGCTCGAAACGGGCACCAGGGACCAGGTCCAGCCGATCGGTGAGGGGGAGCAGCACTTCGGCATGGAGCGCGGCGTTGCGGGTGGTGAGGTCCAGCTCACGCCCGAAGCTGCCGGTGATGCTGACATCGGCATCGGTGCCCGTGGTGCCGCGGCCCTGCTGGCGTCGTAGGTTCTGGGCCGTGTATCCACGCACGCCGGCCGCCACATAGGCCTGCCGTCCGCGGAAGGTCCAGCCACGACGCACGCGGGCCTCCACACCGTAGTTGGTATAGCTATCGCGGTCCACCTGCCGCTCGGCATAGGCTCCGGTGGCGCGGTTGATGGTATCAGGTTCGTTGATGGGCCGCAGGAAGCCCACGCTGTTGCGTTCAGCGATGGTACCGAAGAGCTTCACGTCCACCAGGGTGCGATCGTTCGGGCGCCATTCCAAGGTGGCCGCGCCCACGTTCCAGGGCAGCAGCATCCAGTTCCGTTCGCGGGACGAGGACCGGGGATCTAGGGCGAGTACACCATCTGTAAGGCCACCGGGCTGCTGCTGGCGCACATCGGAGCGCGTGTACTCAAGCCCCAGCCGGAGCTTGCGCGAGGCCCTGTACTGCACGCCGGCATGACCTGCGGTGGTGCTGTAACGGCTGTTGGCCCGCCAGCCATCGGCGCTGCGGTGGTGCAGGAAGGTGTAGTAGCTCCACTTCCCCTTGCTGCCGCCCAGGGCGTTGTAGCTGTCGAAGAGGCCGTACGAGCCGGCGGTCTGCCGGGTCTCGAAGGCCAATGGACGGTCGCGCGGACCTTTCTTCAGCACGAAGTTGACCAGCCCGCCGAACTGCGGACCAAAGGCCAGCGAGGCCGCGCCGCGCACCACTTCGATACGCTCCACCGCGGCCATGGGCGGCGTGTAATAGGCCTCGGGATAACCGAACACATCGGCCGAGATGTCGTGGCCGTTCTGCCGGGTGTTGAACTCCCAGCTGCGGTTGGGGCTGAGGCCGCGTGCCGCGATGCCCAGCTGCACCCCGCTCCCATCGTTCTCCCACACGGTGATGCCCGGCACCTTGGCGAAGACCTGGCGGGCCTGGTTCTGGGAGAGATCGGCATCCGTGGCCGAGAGGGTGACCACCTCCGTGCGGCGACCGGCCATGATCACGGCACCCAGGGTGTCCGCAGCGGGCTTCATCCCGAACTGCATCGGCCCCACCACCTCATGCACGTTGAGGTCCACGGTACGGATGCTGTCCGGTCGCTGGGCCAAGGCCTGAAGCCCGGCAGCGTTGATCACGACGAGAAGGATGGTACGTGCGAGCGATCGGTCAATGCGGTTCTCCAACATGGCCGCAAAGGACCACCGGACGGGCACCTCCGCACAATACCGCGATCGGGGTATTCGACCCCTTACATCCGCTCAGGAACCTCAATACCTAAACACCATCCGCCTTCGCCTGCCACGCACAGCGCCGCGCAGAGCTTCGGCGGACGATGCATCACTACATCCGCTCGGGCACCTCGATGCCCAGGCACCACATGGCTTTCTGGGTTGCTTTGGCCACGGCGGCGCTCAGGGTCAGGCGGAAGGCGCGCTTGGCGGCGTCCTCCTCCTTCAGCACCGGCACGCCTTGGTAGAAGGTGTTGTAGGCCTTCACCAGTTCGTAGGTGTGGTTGGCCAGGGCGGAGGGATCCAGCTTGGTGGCCGCCTCGTCCAGCACGGACGGCAGGTGGTGCAGCAGCTTGATCACGGCGCGTTCCTCGGGAAGCAAGCCCCCGACTTCGATCCAATTGTCTGACCTTCTGATCATCTGATCATCTGATCCTCCCGCCTTCCGCAGCAGGCTCTTGATCCGCGCGTAGGTGTACTGGATGAAGGGCCCGGTGTGCCCCTGCAGATCGATGCTGGCGGCGGGATCGAAGAGCATGCGCTTCTTCGGGTCCACCTTCAGCAGGAAGTACTTGAGCGCGGCCAGGCCGATCATCTCATACAGCGCCGCCTTGTCTGCTTCGGTGAAGTCGTCCAGCTTGCTGAGCTCCTCGCCCATGCGGCGTGCCTCGGTCACCACCTCGTCGATGAGGTCGTCGGCGTCCACCACGGTGCCTTCGCGGCTCTTCATCTTGCCGCTGGGCAGGTCCACCATGCCATAGCTGAGGTGGAAGAGCTCATCGGCCCAGGCGAAGCCCAGCTTCTTGAGGATGATGAACAGGACCTTGAAGTGGTAGTCCTGCTCGTTGCCCACGGTGTAGATGAGCTTGCTGAGGCCGGGATACTCCTCGAAGCGCTTGATGGCGGTGCCGATGTCCTGCGTCATGTACACGCTGGTGCCATCGCGGCGCAGCAGCACCTTCTCGTCGAGGCCCTCGGCGGTATTGTCGACCCACACGGCGCCGTCCTTCTCGTAGAACACGCCCTTCTTCAGGCCTTCGAGCACATCGGCCTTGCCCAGCACGTAGGTCTGGCTCTCGTAATAGTTGCGGTCGAAGTCCACCCCCGCGCGGGCATAGGTGGCGTTGAAGCCTTCGTACACCCAGCCGTTCATGGTCTCCCACAGCGTGCGCACGGCGGGGTCGTTGGCTTCCCATTGGCGGAGCATCTCCTGCGCCAACCGTATCGGCATTGTAGCTAATCGGTCTTCAATCAGACGAATAGCATCTTCAGCGCAGACATGAACTTCCTCCACCAAGTTCTGGTCCGTAGCAACGGACTTTAGCTTCTTCTGTAGAGCAATGAACCACAGTGAAGGATCACCGCTTAGGTCGCCTTCAAGGGAATGCAATCGCTTTTCGACCTCTTCGGTCGGAACGAGAGCCTCCAGGCTGACCAAGTAACTCCACATCGGCATATCCTTCACGATCCG
>CAUJFM010000010.1 GCA_963169595.1 Bacteroidota bacterium
CCGGTCACGATGCGCTTCGTGAGCTCGCGGCTGCTGGTGCAGGATGGCCGGCTGCTGGAGTTCCGGAGCCCTGAGGAGCCCGTGGGGGTCTCCCCGCTGGCCGAGCACGTCTTCAACCTGCCCTTCGTCACCGGGGTCTTCATCGCCAGCAACTTCATCACGGTCACCCGCAACAACTCAGTGGACTGGGACCTGGTGCAACTGGAGCTGCGCGAATACATCCAGGACTACCTGAACACCGATGGCCGCGTGGTGTACGAGGAGGCGCCCGCACAGGCCCTGGCCGATGCCAACGAACGGGCCAGCACCCATGCCGATCCGAAGGGGCCCGAGGACGAGAAGATCATCCGTGTGCTGGAGGAGTACATCCGGCCGGCGGTGGAAAGCGATGGCGGACACATCGCCTTCAAGTCGTTCGATGAAGGCATCGTCACCGTTTCGCTGCGCGGCTCGTGCAGCGGATGTCCCAGCAGCATGATCACCCTGAAGCAGGGTATCGAGAACCTGCTGAAGCACGAGGTGCCCGGTGTGCGCGAGGTGGTGGCCGAGGAACTGTAGCCGGGCGGAAAAAAATGCGGCCTGCCGTGTGCGATCGTGCGGCGGCCTGCATCCTAGGGAAAAGGAACGATCATGAACAAGCTCATTCCCCTGCTGCTCGCTGCGCTGTTCGGCGCATCGGCCATGGCCCAGCAACTGGGCGAGATCCAAGGCACCGTGCTCGACGAGCAGGGCCAGCCGCTCTTCCTGGCCACGGTGGTCACTGAGCGCGGCGACAACCTCATCGGCACCACCACGGACGACCGTGGGCGTTTTGTGCTGAAGCCCCTTCCTCCCGGCACCTACACCGTGCGCATCTCCTACGTAGGCATGGTGACGCACGAGACCAGCGGCATCCTGGTGAACGCGGACAAGATCACCTTCCTGAAGGAGGTTCGTCTTGTGTCGAACACTACACTGCCGACCATCACGGTCGTGGCCAACCGCTGGGAACAACCCCTCATCGACCCTGAGGAGCCCAGCAAGATCACCATCATCGCGGCACAGTTCAAGGACAGCCCCGTGCGCAAGAACCCCGTGGCGCTCATCGCCTCCAGCTCGCCGGACATCTACCGGGCGCCGAACAGCGACGAGCTCTACTTCCGCGGTTCGCGCAGTGATGCCATGGCCTACTTCGTGGACGGGGTGAAGGTGCCCGGCCGCCTCAGCGGTGTGCCCCCCACCTCCATCGCCAGCTTCACCATCTACACGGGTGGCCTGCCTGCACGCTACGGGGATATCACCGGCGGTGCCGTGACCATTGAAACGAAGAGTTACTTCGACCTTTACATGCAGGCGCAGGCCGGACTGCGCTGAAGCCCGCAAGCGCACATGTTCCTTCGCCGGAAGATCGGATCGTCCGCCACGGACGAGGACCTGGTGGCCGCCGTTCGCGACGGCCACCAGCCGGCGTTGGGCACCCTGTGGGACCGCTATGCGCAGCTGCTGTTCGGGGTGTGCATGAAGTACCTGAAGGACACCGAGCGCAGCAAGGACCTGGTGGTGGAGCTCTTCGCCGACCTGCCCGCACTGCTGGGCCGCCACACGGTGGAGCGCTTCAGGCCCTGGGTCCACACCGTGATGCGCAACCGCTGCCTGCTCTTCCTGCGGAACCACCGGCCCGCCGATGCACAGGCCCTGGACCAGCTGGAGAACGGCGCGGACGAGGCCGACGAAAGCGCCTTGCGCGAAGCCGACCTGACCCGACTGGAGCAGGCCATTGAACGGTTGAACGACGCCCAGCGCACCTGCATCCGCCTCTTTCACTTGGAACGTCACAGCTACCAGGAGACCGCCGCGCGCACGGGTCTCACCGTGGAACAGGTGCGCAGCTATCTCCAGAATGGCCGCCGCAACCTGCGCCTCCTCCTTGCCCACCACCATGCCGACACCGACCAGCCATAACCCGTTCGCACCGCCCGCATTGCCGGGTCCGGAGCAGCTTGCCGCCTATGTGCAGGGCAGGCTCACCGAGGCCGAGCAGCATGCCGTGGAGCGCGCATTGGAGGGCGATCCGCTGCTGCGTGACGCGGTGGATGGCCTTCGTGAGCCTGGGGCCGTGGAAGCCATGCGCAGCCTGCACCAACAGCCTCCGAAGCGTGGAGGAACATCCTCCTGGGCACCCTGGGTGGCCGGCATCGCGCTCATCGCCGTGGTCGGTGTCCTGTTCTGGCCTGAAGAAGCTCCCGCACCAGCACCGCTTGCCGAACGCCCCCCTGCACCTATTCCCGTACCCACTGTCGACCTCGGCTCCACCCCCATCGCGGAAGAGGAGCTGGCGACCGCTGTGGAACTTCCTGTTGCCGAGCAGATCGGGCGACCACAGCCAACGTCCGCCAGGGATGACGGCCGTCCGGCACTCGTGGACCGCACCACCGATGTGGAGCCCTTGGCCGACCGCCGCCCTGATCCCTCGACCATGGCTCGGCCGGAAGCTCCGCGCCCCCTGCGCGGAAGCCCGCGCACGTCCGTGCAGCTCATCTACCTGCACGACCTGAAGCTGGTGCATCCAAAGGAGCTCTATGCCCGGGACCTGCTGCTCACCGTGCCACCCGGCGGTGTGGATGCCAGCCATGCGGACCGGCGCACCCAGCAGCAGGAACAACGCGGCGTGCGCAACCTCGCGTATACCGACTTCATGGATGAGGCCATGGCCCGCTTCGCGCGCGCTGATGATCGCGGATGCCTGGAGGAGCTGAACTTCCTGCTCACCCAATACCCCGATGACCCCAATGCCCTGTTCTATACCGGACAGTGCACCTATAACCTGGGGTTGTACGAACGCGCCCGTCACTACCTGCACCGCACGGCAACGCATCCCATCGATGTCTTCCATGAAGAGGCCACCTGGTACCACGCTCTGACCTTGGAACGATTGGGCGAGCACACCGCGGCACATGAGGCCTTTGGGCGCATCGTCGCACAAGGCGGATTCTATGCGGAACGGGCCCAGGAGAAGCTGAGTACCCCTTGAACGACGAACGGGCCGCAGGCTTTCGCCCCGACCCGTCCGTCCCCCTTTGTCCCTACCCTAACTGCCTCGTCAAAGGCCAAGCACCTTGAACTCCGTACGGCGGTTCTGTTGGTGCTCCTCCTCGGTGCATTTCTCGCACACGCACTGGGTCACCGGCTTGCTCTCGCCATAGCCTTTGCCCACGATGCGCTCGCGTGCGATCCCTTTCGATACGATGTAGTCCACCGCGCTCTTGGCCCGCTTGTCCGAGAGCGATCGGTTGTAGGCGTCCTTGCCACGGCAATCCGTATGCGAGCTGAGCTCGATGCGCACCGTGGGGTTGTCCATCAACGTGGCCACCAGCTTGTCCAGCTCCAGCGCGGCATCCGAACGGATGTCCCACTTGTTGTAGTCGTAGAAGATGTTGTCCAAACGCACCACCTGGTCCACCTTCAGCGGGAACAGCTTGAAGTCGTTGCGGATGAGCGCATTGGGGTTGCCCTTGGTGCTCACCTTCACGCTCTGCTTGAAGAAACCTTCCTTCTCCACCTGGATGCGGTAGTCCTTGCCCGTCTCCAAGGGGAACTGGTAGCGTCCGGTGGCATCGGTGGTGATGCGGCCCAGTTCGGTACCGTTGCCATCGGTCAAGAGCACCATGGCGCCAGCCATGGGTTCATTGGTCTCGCCGTGCAGGACGGTGCCCTCGGCGAGGTAGTCGTACTTCTCCAGTTCCACCACGATGTCCTCCAAGGGGTCCGCATCGGTCACCACGGTGATCTCCTTCAGGTAGTAGCCGGTGGCCACGGCACTGAGCAGGTACCGTTGATGGTACTCGGCCTCCATCCGGAACCGGCCACCCGGCTCGGTCTCCAGCTTGTACCGGTCCACGAAGCCCCCCTCGCCGTTCTTCAGGACGATATTGGCCCCTTCTATGGACTGCCGTGTGGCCTTGTCGATCACCCGACCGGCCAGATAGATCATCTGCGGGCGTACGGTGCAACCATAGATGTCGTCGCTGCCCGCACCACCCGGCCGGTCACTGGAGAAGAACCCTGTCGTGTCATTGATCAGCAGCAGGCCATGGTCGTTGAAGCGCGTGCTCATCGGATAACCCAGGTTGAACACGGTACCAGGGCCACCCGGTGTGAGCCGTGACCGGTAGAGGTCATAGCCGCCCAGACCCGGATGCCCGTTGCTGGTGAAGTAGAGCGCACTATCCTTGGAGACGTAAGGGTACATCTCGTTGCCGGGCGTGTTCACCTTGGGCCCCATGTTCTGCGGTGCACCCCATTGATTGCCCAGGTTGTCGCAGAACCAGATATCGGTACCTCCCTCTCCACCAGCGCGATCGCTCACGAAGTAGAGTCGTCGGCCATCGTGGGTCACGAAGGGATGACCGTAGTTGGAATTGGGATCGTTGTGGTCGAATGGCACCAGATTGCTCCACTCGGGCTGCCCGAACTCACCGGTGACCACATCGGCGAAGTAAATGCCCAGGTTGAGCTCACCACGCTCGTTCTTGGTGAGCACGCCGTAGTAGTCGTTGTTCCGGGTGAAGTAGAGCCGCTTGGCCAGTGAGTCGTACGCGGCCATGCCATCGTGGAAGCGGCTGTTCACATCCTTGCGCATCACCATAGGGTCCTCTGCGGTCTCTCCCTTGAGCAAGGCGCTGTAGAGGTTCAGGTAGGGCTGGTGATCCCACGGGTAGCTGCGTGAGCCGCCAGTGCCTTCGCCACGTGCGCTGGCAAAGAGCAGCAGTTCGTCCATCACCGTGAGGCCCACGTCGGCCTGCGCGGAGTTGATCGGCACCGTGCGCACCGTGGCACTGGAACTGTCGCGCATCAGGCGGTCAAAGAGGCCTGGATTGCTCACATAGGCCATGGCCCGTGCATCATCAGGGCGCTGGGTGAGGTAGTTGCCATACCACTCGACCGCCTCCTTGTAATGCCCGTTCGCACGCAGCAGGTCGGCATAGGCCAGCATGTCATCGGCGTTCTGGGCACCGGTGGCCATCAGCTTGGTGTAGGTGGTCTCCGCCTCGGCGGTGCGACCGAGCCTGCGGTAGGCCAGTGCCAGACGGCGCAGGTCCTGGGGCTGGGCCTTGCCCTTCGCGCTCAGGTCCTCATAGATCGAGGCCACCTTGGCGTAATCGAAGTTCTCGCTGTAGCGGTCCGCCATCCGCGTTTTGAGCTTCTGGGCCTGCACCAATGGAGCGATGGCCAGAAGGGCGCATCCCACCACGATGGTCCGGAGGTGACGCAGCACTGTGGTCATGTCGTACATCATGGGATCAGAAGTAGCGTGGTGAACGGACACCCTTCAGCTTGCTGCCGAACTCGAAGCCGAGCATGATCTCGTGCGATCCGCCACTGTAGTTGTTGAGGATGCTCAGCGGGTAATCGTAGGAATAGCCCACCGTGAGATCATCCGTGATGTGGTACTGGGCGAGAGCACCCACCGCATCCTCATAGCGGTACATGGCACCCAGCCAGAACTTCTCGAAGAAGAGGAAGTTGGCGCTGAGATCGAAGCTCAACGGCGCACCTTCCACGGCCTTCACCAGGAAGGTGGGCTTGAACTTGTGGTAGGTGCCCAGGTCGAAGACATAACCACCGCTGAGGAAATAGTGCGGACGCTGACCCGGTCCCGAAACGAAGGAGAGCGAGTCCGTTTCATAGAACTCCGTGCGGAGCAGTCTGGGCGCACTGATGCCGATGTAGTACCGGTCGCTGTAGTACATCACACCGAAGCCGAACTGGGGGTCCGTCTTGGAGTTGACGTTCTGCTGGAACATCTGGTCACCAGCCTGCTGGGTGGTGAGTTCCATGAAGTTCCCCTGCAGCAGGGTCATCCCCCCCTTCAGACCGAAGGACAGCTTGGCATCGCCCATGAAGATGCGGTAGGCCACATCGGCCATGAACGCATACTGGGTGATGGGGCCATGGCTGTCGCGGAACAGGCTGCCGCCAACGGCCAGGCTCTCATGCCACAGCGGGCTGTGGATGGTGAGGGTCTGTGTGGTGGGCGCACCCTCGAAGCCCACCCACTGGTGGCGGCTCAGGCCCTTGAGGCTGATGCGATCCGCACTGCCGGCGTAGGCCGGGTTCAGCGCCAGCATGTTGAACATGTACTGGGTGAACTGCGGGTCTTGTTGGGCAAGGAGCGCCGTACCCAGGCAAAGGCCCAGGGCCGTACCCATCCATCGGTTTACCGTGCGGTGCATCGGTGTGCGGTGTTGTGTGCTGTGGGTGCTCATCGGCGCAGGTAGATGAAGCCGGTGAAGGCATCGCTGCCATTACCGAGGTCGAGTACGTAGTAATAGGTGCCCTCGGGGAGCGTCTCGCCATACACCGAGCCGAACTGGCTGGTGCCATCCCACTGGTTGCGGTAGGGCGAGGCTTCGTAGACCTTGTTGCCCCAGCGGTTGAACACGGTGAAGGTGTTGTTCGGATAGCTGTCGATGTTGGTGATCACCAGCCAGTCGTTCACCCCGTCACCATTGGGTGAGAAGGCATCGGGCACCTTAATGGTCACGCAATCCTTGATCACCACGAGCATGGTGTCGGCCGTGGGACCGCAGGGAGTGCCCGGCGCGAAGGGCCCGTTGTTCACCGTCCACACGAAGCCGTAAACCGTCTGCGGCAACTGCAGGAGCTGCAGGTTGTCCACATCGGTGCCGGCATCGCCGGGGGTGCTGATGTTGGCGTTGCCACCCGATGGGTTGAGCACGGTCCACACCCCGGAAGCCGTGGAGAACACCGGCTCGGCATCCAGCTGCGTGGAACGGATGTCCTGGCAGAAGCTCTGGTCAGGACCGGCATCGGCAGGCGGCACGGTGCTGTCGTACACCGTGAGGCTCACCACATCGCTCGTGCTGCCGCAGGCCCCGTTATCGATGGTCCACTGGAAGCGGTTCTCGCCGATGCCCAGGCCCGTGATGGCGGTGAAGGGGCTCGACGGATCGGCGATGGTGCCCGAGCCGCTCAGCAGGGTCCAGGTGCCCGTGCCGGGTGCCACAGCCGAGCTGGCGAACATGGTCACCTCACCGGTCACCGGCGAACAGAAGTTCTGATCCTCGCCGGCCTCGGCTATCGCCGCACCGTTGTTGAAGACCTCGATGGTCACCTCATCGGTGGTGATGGCACCGCACGGTCCATTGTCCACCTGCCACTGCAGGGTGATGACACCCACGCTCAGACCGCTGAGCGTTGCCGTGGGGCTGTTGGGATCGGAGAGCGTTCCCGTTCCGTTGACGAACACCCAGGTGCCCACCGCTGGGAAGTTGACCCCACTGCCCTGCAGCGTGGTGCTGGTGGTGGGCGTACAGAGCTGCTGGTCCGGTCCGGCATTGGCTGCGGGCTGGTCCGCATCGTACACGGTGATCACCACCTCGTCCTCGGTATCGCCACAGGGGCCGTTGCTGATGGTCCAGCGCAGCACGTTGGTACCGATCGAAAGGCCGCTCACCGCGGTGGCGGGGTCATTCACATCAGCGAACGAACCGGTGCCGGAGACGACCGTCCAGGTCCCGGTGGCCGGGAACACTACGGCGTTGGCCGCGAGCGTGGTGCTGGTCGTGGGCGTGCAGAGCTCCTGATCGGGGCCGGCATTCGCCGCCTCGCTTTCCCCATCGAAGATGAACACGCTGATGGTGTCGTTGCTGCTTCCGCATGCGCCATTGTCGATGGTCCAGAGGAAGTCATGCTGACCCACGTTCAGACCGAAGACCGCCGTGTTCGGATCGGCCGGATCGGCCAGGGAACCACTGCCCGAAAGCACGGTCCAGTTGCCAGTGGCCGGGAACACCGGATCATTGGCCACCAGGATGGCGCTGCTTGTGGGCGTGCACCAACTGATGTCGTTGCCAGCGGCGGCGTCAGGTGCTTCGCCATCGTACACCACGATCCGGACCGTGTCCTGGCTGGGCGGACCAAAGCCGCAGTTGCCGTTGTAGATGGACCAGATGAACTCGTTGATGCCGATCGCCAGGTCGGTGATCTGGGTGTTCGGGTCGTTCGGGCTCACGATGGTGCCCGAGCCGCTCACGAGGGTCCAGGTGCCCACACCGGGGATCTCCGGCGTGTTGCCATCCATGAAGGTCTCCGTGGTCGGCGTGCAGAGCTGTTGATCGGGACCCGCGTTGGCCAGCGGGGCGTTCGGATTGTAGACCAGCACGTTCACCGTGTCGGTGAGGATACCGTTGTTCGGGCAGGGGAACCAGTCGAGGGTCCACACGAAGGTGTTCACCCCCTGCGACAGCCCGCTCACGATGGTGGTGGGATCGTTCGGATCGGCGAACACACCGGAACCACCGATCACCGACCAGGTACCCACGCCCGGTGCGATGGGCTGTTCACCCTGCAACTGCACTTGAGTAATGGGCAGGCAGCTCTCCAGATCGGGGCCGGCGATGGCGGGCGAGGTGGTGTCACCATACAGGGTGATGGTCACCAGGTCGAAGCTCGGCGTGGTCTCGCAGGCGCCGTTGTACACCTCCCACTGGAACACGTTCACACCGATGGACAGGCCCTCGATCAGGGTGTTCGGGTCATTGGGATCGACCGGGGTACCCGTACCGCTCACCAGGCTCCAGGTGCCCACTGCGGGGAAGATCACGCTGCTGCCCGCCATGAGCACACTGTCCTGCGGCATGCAGAGCTCCTGGTCCAGGCCCGCATTGGCCTGCGGATTGTTCGGATCGAAGACGAAGATGCTCACCTCGTCATCCGTGGTCACGCAATTGCCTCCGGTCAAGGTCCAGCGGAAGATGTTCTCCCCGATGCTGAGACCGCTCACCGTGGTGGATGGGCTGAAGGGGTTGGCGATGATACCCGTACCCTGGGCCAGCGTCCATACCCCAATGGCGGCGCCCACAGGCGGGTTGCCGGTCAGCGTGGCGGTATCGTCCGGCGAGCACAGCTCCTGGTCCGCACCCGCATCCGCAGCCGGTGCGTTCGCGTCGAAGAGCACGATGCTTACCTGATCGGTGGTGGTCTGGTTGGCACAGCCACCGTTGTAGACGGTCCACTCCAGGATGTTCGTACCCACACCCAGGTTGGTCACCGTGGTGTTCGGGTCGTTCGGGTCGGTGATGGTGGCCTGGCCGCTCACCAGGATCCAGGTCCCTTGGGCCGGGAAGGTCACCGGGCTGCCGGCCAGGGTGGCCTCGGTCAGCGGCGTGCACACCTCCTGGTCCGGTCCCGCATCCGCATCCAGGTTGTTCTCGTCGAACACGAAGATGCTCACCACGTCGGTGGTCTGTGCGTTCGCGCAGGGGCCATTGGTCACCACCCACTGCAGGATGTTCTCCCCAATGCCCAGGCCGGTCACCGCCGTGTTCGGATCGTTGGGGTCGACCACGGTGCCCGTGCCGCTCACCAGCGTCCAGGTGCCCACCGCGGGGAAGATCACGTTGCTGCCTTCCAGGGTGGTGTTCGGATCACTGCTGCACAGCTCCTGAGCGGCCCCGGCGTTGGCCACCGGGTTGTTCTCATCGAACAGGGTGATCGTGACCTGGTCGTTCGTGGTACCGTTCGCGCAGGATCCGTTGTCCACCGTCCATTCCAGGACGCAGACGCCCACACCCACGTTCGTGAGCGTGGTGTTCGGATCGTTCGGGTCGGTGATGGTGGCCGTACCGCTCACCAGCGTCCAGGTGCCCACTGCGGGGAAGATCACCGGGCTGCCGCTCAATTGGACCGAGGCGATGGGGGTGCACAGCTGCTGATCGCTTCCTGCATTGGCCACAACATTGTTCTCATCATACACCCGGATGCTCACCTGATCGGTGGTGATGCCGTTGGCGCAAGGTCCGTTGTCCACGGTCCAGGCAAAGACGCTCTCACCGATGCTGATGTCGAAGACCACCGTATTGGGGTCGTTCGGGTTGGCGATGATGCCCGTTCCGCTCACCAGGGTCCAGGTGCCCACGGCGGGGAAGGTCACCGGGCTGCCCTGCAGCGTGGTGGTGGTGATGTTGGGCGTGCACAGCTCCTGGTCCGCACCGGCGTTGGCATCCGCGTTGTTGCCGTCGAACACGAAGATGCTCACCACATCGATGCTTCCGCTGTTCTCACAGGGGCCGTTGTCGATGGTCCACAGGAAGACGTTCTCACCCACTCCCAGATCGGTGATCGCCGTGTTCGGGTCGTTCGGGTCCACGATGGTGGCACTGCCGCTCAACAGGGTCCACGTGCCGAAGGCCGGGAAGATGGGCGCCACGCCCTGCATGGTGGTGCTGGTCTGCGGAGTGCAGAGCTGCTGATCGGGGCCGGCGTTGGAGGGCGGGTTGTTCAGGTCGAAGATGAAGATGCTGATGTCGTCGGTGGTGATGCCGTTGGTGCAGGGGCCATTGCTCACCGTCCAGCGGAACACGTTCTCACCCACGCCCAGGTCCGTGACGGTGGTGGTCGCACTGTTCGGATCGGTGATGGTGCCCTGGCCGCTCACCAGCGTCCATTGGCCGGTGGCCGGGAAGGTCACCGGGCTGCCGAAGAGCGTGGCCACCGTATTGGGGGTGCATTGCTGCAGGTCCTGACCGGCGTTGGCCACGGCATTATCCGCATCGAACAGCAGGATGGTCACCTCATCGGTCGTCACCGGACCGCAGGGGCCGTTGTCCACCGTCCAGCGGAAGATGTTGGCTCCCACGCTGAGCCCGGTCACCGTGGTGGTGGGGTCGTTCGCGTTGGCAAAGGTTCCCGAGCCTCCCACTACCGTCCAGGTACCCACTGCAGGCGAGGTCACGGCACTGCCTTGGAGGGTGGTGCTCGTCTGAGGAGTGCAGAGCTCCTGATCGGCACCGGCATCGGCCACGGCATTGTTGGCATCGTACACACGGATCACCACGTTGTCCGTGGTGGTGCTGTTGGCACAGGGACCATTGCTGATCATCCACTGGAACTCATGTGTACCCACGGGCAGGCCGGTCACCGTGGTGGTGGGGCTCGAGGGATCGGTGATCGTGCCGAAGCCGCTCACTTGGAACCACATGCCCTCGGCCGGGAAGGTCGGGGTGTTGCCCACGATCGTCACCTCGCTCTGCGGGGTGCAGATGTCCTGGTCGGCCCCAGCGGCGGCCGGCTCCTGGTCCTCTTCGAACACGAAGATGCTCACGAGGTCGGTGGTCAGGCTGTTCGCGCACGGACCGTTGCTCACTGTCCAGCGGAACACGTTCTCACCGATGGCCAGACCGGTCACGGCGCTGGCGGGGTTGTTGGGGTCCACGATGGTGCCACTGCCGCTCACCAAGGTCCAGGTGCCTTGTGCGGGAATGATCACGTTGCTGCCCTGTAGCGTGGTGCTGGTGTTGGGTGTGCAGAGCTGCTGGTCGTTGCCGGCGTTCGCCACCGGGTTCTGCGCGCTGAACACACGGATCACCACCTGGTCGGACGTGCTACCGCACGGGCCGTTCACGATGGTCCAGGCGAAGATGTTCACCCCCACCGGCAGGTTGCTGATGGTGGTGTTGGGGTTGTTGGGCTGGGCGATGCTGCCACCACCAGCGATGAGCGTCCACTGACCGATGGCCGGGAAGGCCGGCGTGTTGCCCGCCATGGACACACTGTTCGTCGGTGTGCAGACCTCCTGGTCGGGTCCGGCATTGGAGGCGGCGGCCGTGTTGTCGTACACGAACACGCTCACCAGATCGTTGGTGATGGCACCTGGGCAGGCGCCGTTGTTCACGGTCCAGCGGAAGACGTTCTCACCGATGGCCAGACCGCTCACGGAGGTGCTGGGCGAAGTGGGGTTGGCGATGGTGCCGCTGCCGCTCACCAGCGTCCATACACCGGTCGCGGGCAGGGTCAGCGCGCTGCCGCTCAGGGTAGTGGCCGTGGTGGGGGTGCACAGCTGCTGGTCATTGCCAGCGGCAGCCACCGGGTTGTTCGGATCGAAGACGAGGATCGTCACCTGATCGCTGGTGATGCCGCAGGCGCCATTGTTGATGCTCCAGCGCAGCACGTTGGTGCCGATGCTCAACCCGCTCACCGCAGTGGTGGGGCTGTTCACATTCGCGAAGGTGGCGGTGCCGCTCACCACGCTCCAGGTACCCGTGGCCACACCGCTGGGCGTGTTCGCCGCCAGAGTGGTGCCCGTCGCAGTGCCGCAAAGCGATTGATCGGGACCGGCTTCCGCCGCTTGTGCATCACCATCTGCCAGCGTGATGGTCATGGAATTGCTCGTGATCGGGTTCGGACAGGCCCCGTTGTTCACGGTCCATACGAACTCGCTCACGCCAATGCCGATGCCTGTGATCGCCGTGTTGGGATCGTTGGGTGAAACGATGGTCGCGGTCGGTCCCGAGGCTTGCGTCCAAGTGCCCTGCGCAGGGAAGGTCACGGGGCTGCCCTCCAACGTGGTGCTGGTGATCGGCGTGCAGAAGCTCTGATCAGCACCTGCATCGGCGGCGGTGTTCGCCGGGTCGTAGATGAAGATGCTCATCTGGTCGGTGGTGATCCCGCCGCAGGGGCCGTTGTCCACCGTCCATTGGAAAATGTTCTGGCCAACGCCAAGGCCCGTCACGCTCGTGGTGGGACTGGCCGGGTCGGTGATCGTGCCCGTGCCGCTCACCAGGGTCCACTGACCTGCCGCAGGCACAGTGACCGTGCTGCCCGCCATGGTGGCCGTGCCGTTGGTGGTGCATAGCGACTGGTCCGGTCCTGCGTTCGCCGCAGGGTTGCTGTTATCGAACACCAGCACACGCACCACATCGCTCGTCACCCCGTCGGTGCAGGGTCCATTGGTCACCGTCCACTGGAACTCATGGATACCTACAGTGAGGCCTGTGATCTGCGTGGTGGGGCTTGCGGGATCGACAATGGTCCCCGAACCACTGAGCACCGTCCAAGTGCCCGCGGCCGGGAAGGTCACCGCACTGGCGCTCATGAACACCGCGTTGGGCGCCACCGGTACACAGATGCTCTGGTCAGGTCCGGCGTTCGCCGCCGCATTGTTCGGGTCGAAGTTGAGGATGGTGACCTCGTCGCTGGTGGAGCCGCAGGGGCCGTTGTTCACGGTCCACCGCAGCACCACTGCACCTGCCGAGGACAGGCTCACGGCAGTGGACGCACTGTTCGGGTTGGCAATGGTGGCGGCGCCGCTCACCACGCTCCAGGTACCCGTGGCGGGGGCCGTTACTGCACTGGCCGCCATGGTGGTGCTGACCGCACCGCAGAGCTGCTGATCGGGACCGGCATTGGCGGCCGGCGTGGCGGCGTCAAACACCGTAATGGTCACGGTGCTCGAGGTGGTCGAGCCCGGGCAGGGACCGTTGTTGATGGTCCATCGGAACACGTTCGCGCCGATACCCAGTCCGGAGACCGTGGCCGTCGGGCTGTTCACGTTCGAGAACGTACCACTTCCACTGACCACGCTCCAAGTGCCGGTCGCGGGCGCCACGGCGGCGTTGGCGGCCAGGGTGACCGATGTGGTGGGCGTGCACAGCTGCACGTTGGGGCCGGCCTGCGCAACAGGCGCGTTGCGATCGAACACGCGGATGGTCACCTCATCGGAGGAGGTGGGCGGCACACAGGGGCCATTGTTCACCGTCCAACGGAACACATGGGTACCCACGGCCAGGTTGGTGATGCTGGTGGTGGCACTGCCCGCGTTGGCGATCGTCGCACCTGCTGGTCCGGAAACAATGGTCCAGGTCCCGGTGGCCGGTGCCACGATCGGTGTTGCGGCCATGGTGGCCGTCGCCAGTCCGGTGCCCGCAACGGTACAGAGGTCCTGATCGGCCCCGGCGTTCGCCGCAGCCACGGCCCCATCGAAACGTGTGATCACCACCTGGTCCGAGGTGATGCCGTTGGCGCACGGACCGTTGTTCACGGTCCACTGGAATACGTTGGCACCGATGGCGAGGCCGGTCACTGCAGTGGTGGGGTTGCTCGCATTGGCGAAGGTGCCGGAACCGCTGATCACCGTCCAGGTCCCACTGGCGGGGAAGATGGGCGTGTTGCCAGCCAGGGTCGCACCCCCAGAGCAGACCTGCTGATCGGGACCCGCATTGGCGTTGGGGCTGTTCGGATCGAACACCAGGACGGTCACTTCATCCTGGGTCGTCGGCGGATCGCAGGGGCCATTGTTGATGGTCCATCGGAAGGTGTTCACCCCAATGCTCAGTCCTGTGACCGTGGAGTTCCGGTTGTTGATGTTGGAGAACGTGCCCGTGCCGCTCACCACGCTCCACGTACCGTTGGCCGGTGAAGCGTTCATGGTGACACTTGCCACCGGTGCACAGGCGGTCTGATCAGGACCCGCGTTCGCAGCAGGCAGGGCATAATCGTAGACCTGGATGGTCACGGTGTTGCTGGTCGGCGCACCGCAAGGACCATTGTTGATCGTCCACCGGAAGACGTTCTGACCGATGGAAAGACCGCTGACCTGCGTGTTCGGGTTGTTCGGCAGAGCGATGGTGCCCGTGCCGCTCACCACGGTCCAGGTGCCCACGGCCGGGAAGACGGCGGCATTACCCGCCAGCGTGGTGGTGGTGTTCGGCGTGCAGAGCTGCTGCCCAGGGCCCGCATTGGCCGCAGCCTGCGCCGGGTTGAATGCCGTGATGGTGACATCGTCACTGGTCGTGCCGCAGGTCTGGTAGTTCACCGTCCAGCGGAACACATTGGTGCCGGTTCCCAGACCGGTCACTGTGGTGGTGGGGCTGTTGGGGTTGGCGAAGGTGCCGCTGCCGCTCACCACGGTCCACGTACCTTGGACCTGTGAGAAAGGCAGCTGTCCCGCCAAGGTGGCTGAAGTGCCGCAGATGCTCTGGTCGGGTCCAGCGTTCGCCGGAGTGAATGGTGGTGTGACCTGCACCACATAACCGAAATTGTTCACCCCGTTGAGCGAACAGGCATTGTCCTGCACGTTCACGGAGAACAGGTTCTGACCGATGTCGTTCACCGTGGGGGTCCAGCAGAAGGTACC
>CAUJFM010000011.1 GCA_963169595.1 Bacteroidota bacterium
CGGCAGCCCGGCCAGCCAGTCCATGGCCCTGTCCGGCACCGGTTCCACGTCCAATGCTGAACTGGCCATGTTCCCCAACCCCAACAACGGCGACCAGCTCACCCTGAGCCTGAGCGCTGTGGAGGAAGGTGTGGAGACCGTAAGCGTGGACATCTTCGACCTCAGCGGCGCCCGCGTCGTGGCCAAGGTGATCCCCGTGAACGATGGCATGATCTTCCAGCAGATGGCCGTGAGCGAGCTTGCCAGCGGTGTCTACCTGGTGAACATCACCGCAGGCAGCCAGCGCTACACCGAGCGCCTGGTGATCGCCAAGTGATCGCCCGAAGCGGAACAGTGAACGAAAAAGCCCCCGCCGATCGGCGGGGGCTTTTTCATTGCGGCTGTGCGCGGGTGCTTAGGCCGCCTTGGCCTTGAGGGCAGCGGAGGTGCGGGCACCACGGTCCACCACGATACGCGCGTTCACATAGTCGCGGTGGAAGGCCGGCTGCTGCAGCCGATAGCGCTCCATGAGGCCATCGATGCGGAACTGCACCAGCTTGTTGGTGTCCTTCATCAGCAGGGCCAGTTCGGCCGTGGCGCCCTTGCGGTTGGTGATGGCCAGGCGCGGAGCGCTCAACACCTCATCGTGCCGGCGCACGGCCTGCCGCAGTTGGTCCAGCAGGGTGGTGTCCACACCATAGGGCTCCAGCGCGGCACCCAGCAGCTCGGCCGTGTCCAGCACTGCCTTGCAGTGGCGGGCCACCACGCCATCGGCGTGCTTGGCCAGCACCCGACGCGTGAGGGACATCTTGCCGGACAGCACCAGGTCGTTCTGTTCGGTGGCGTAGGCCAGCGTAGCCTTGGCCACCACCATGGCCACATCCACCATGTCGGTCTCCACCTGGGCCTTGGCCTGCGCATGGCCCGTGATATCGACCACCTGTTTCTCCACGCAGGCCTTGATGGAGGCGAGGTTGGCACCAAGCTCGTCCACGGCGGAGACCAAAGCGAGGTGACCACTGTAGTGGATGGCACCGGACATGAGGGCCTGGTATACGGCCTGGTACATGTTGGCGCGGACTTCTTGTTTCTTGTTCATGACAGTTGGGGGTTGGGAGGTTGGGTTTGTTGTTGAGGGAAGGAAAGGGAGGTTGGAAAGCAGGACGAAGAAGGTGCTGACGAGAGTGCGGAGGGGGTGAGCGGCTCAGGGTGGTCTCATGGTGATCGGTGTTGTGGTTCTGACCGGTCCAACGGAAGGCCTTCGGAATTGGTTGTGTGAGTTTTCCACACGTGATCGTTCGATCCCGAAAGGCCGCGTCGATCGTGGCCTACGCTTTATATGCGCCCAGCAAAAGGGGCGTAACGCACCTATTTCCTCCATGGCCTTGGTCGGCATGCACAGGTCAGCGGCGCGCGGCGCCCGGTCAGCGACGTGCGGCGCTTGGTCAGCGGCGTGCGGCACCCGGTCAGTGGCGCGCGGCGCTTGGTCAGCGGCGTGCGGCGCCCGGTCAGCGGCCTGCGGCACCCGGTCAGCGGCCTGCGGCACCCGGTCAGCGGCCTGCGGCGCTTGGTCAGCGGCGTGCGGCGCCCGGTCAGTGGCGTGCGGCGCCTGGTCAGCGGCGTGCGGCGCTCGGTCAGCGGCGTGCGGCGCCCGGTCAGCGGCGTGCGGCGCCCGGTCAGCGGCGTGCGGCGCCCGGTCAGCGGCGTGCGGCGCTCCACCATTCCCCCGCTCCTTTGCATCTTCACCGCACCGATGTCGATCACGCCCGCACAGATCCAAGCCTTCATCACCAAGTGGCAGGCCAGCGGCGGCGCCGAGCGTGCCAACGCGCAGCCCTTCCTCAACGAACTGTGCGATGTGCTGGAGGTGGAGCGCCCCCACCCCGCCACCCGCCACCAGGCCGACAATGCCTACTGCTTCGAGAAGGCGATCCACAACGCCCGCACCGGCACCACCAACTTCATCGACCTGTACAAGCGCGGCCACTTTGTGCTGGAATGCAAACAGGGTGTGGAGGCGACGTTCACGTCGCCCGCTACACCACCCCTGAGCAGTGAAGGCAAAGCCGCCCTGAAGCAGCGCAAGGCCGGCCACGGCACGCGCGGCACCAAGGGCTTCGACACCGCCCTGATGAAGGCCCACGCGCAGGCCGAAGGCTATGCGCGCGCCCTGCCCAAGGAGGAGATCGCCGCACACGGCGGGCGCCCGCCCTTTGTGCTGGTGGTGGATGTGGGCCACAGCATCAGCCTGTACACGGACTGGACGCGCATGGGCGGCAACTACCTGCCCTTCCCCGACCCCCGCAGCTTCCGCATACCGCTGAAGGACCTGCTGCGCCCGGAGGTGCGCGACACCCTGCGCGCCATCTGGACCGACCCGCTGAGCCTGGACCCCGGCCGCCGCAGCGCCAAGGTGACGCGCGGCATTGCCGACAGCCTGGCCAAGCTGGCCCGCAGCCTGGAAGGCCAATCCGGCACGGGCACCGGGGCCACGCCCGAGCAGGTGGCCGCCTTCCTCATGCGCAGCCTCTTCACCATGTTCGCCGAGGATGTGGACCTGCTGCCGCACGGCTCCTTCACCCAGCTGCTGGGCGAACTGAAACACCGGCCCGAGCACTTCAAGGAGATGCTGGAGAGCCTGTGGGGCACCATGAACACCGGCGGCCTCAGCCCCGTGCTGCGCGCCAAGCTGCCCAAGTTCAACGGGGGCCTCTTTGCCCCCCCGGCTCAAGGCCGGGGCCTCGCCATTGCGCTGAACGCCGACCAGATCCAGCTGCTGCTGGAGGCCAGCACCGCCAACTGGAAGGATGTGGAACCCGCCATCTTCGGCACCCTGCTGGAGCGCGCGCTGGACCCCCGCGAGCGCCACAAGCTGGGGGCGCACTACACGCCCCGCGCCTACGTGGAGCGGCTGGTGAACCCCACCGTGGTGGAACCCCTGCGCGCCCAGTGGAAGAGCGTGCAGGTGGCCGCGCTGCAACTGGCCGAGGACGGACAGCCCAAGAAGGCCATTGCCGCCGTGGAACAGTTCCTGCACGAACTGGGCAACGTGCGCGTGCTGGACCCCGCCTGCGGCAGCGGCAACTTCCTGTACGTGACGCTGGAACTGCTGAAACGCCTGGAAGGCGAGGTGCTCAACACCCTGGCCGAACTGGGCCAGCCCTACAAGCTGGAATACAACACGCACAGCATCAGCCCCGCCAACTTCTTCGGCATTGAGCTGAACCCGCGCGCCGCCGCCATTGCCGAGCAGGTGCTGTGGATCGGCTACCTGCAATGGCAGCTGCGCACCCAGGGCCATTTGCACAACCTGCCCGAACCCCTGATCAAGGACCTGCACAACATTGAGTGCCGCGATGCCGTGCTGGCCTACGACAGCAAGCAGGAGCAGCGCGATGCCGGCGGGCAGGTGGTGACGCGCTGGGATGGCACCAGCACCCGCAAGCACCCCATTACCGGCCAGGACGTGCCCGACCCCGAGGCCCGCGTGCCCGTATACACCTATACGAAGCCGCGCCCGGCCCCCTGGCCCAAGGCGGACTACATCGTGGGGAACCCGCCGTTCATTGGCACCTCACGCATGCGCGAAGCCCTGGGCGATGGCTACACCGAGGCCCTGCGCAGCGTATACCCCAACGTGCCCGACAGCGCCGACCTGGTGATGTACTGGTGGGACAAGGCCGCCGAACTGACGCGCACCGGCAAGGCCCAGCGCTTCGGCTTCATCACCACCAACAGCCTGCGACAGACCTTCAACCGCAAGGTGCTCCAGCACCACCTGGAGGCCAAAAAGCCCCTCTCCCTGGCCTTTGCCATACCGGACCACCCGTGGGTGGACAGCACCGATGGCGCCGCCGTGCGCGTGGCCATGACCGTGGGCGTGCCCGGCAAGCACCCAGGCGTGTTGCAGAAGGTGGTGAAGGAAGTGGAGGCCGGAACGGATGATGCGGCCGAAGTGACGCTCTCCACGCAGCAGGGAAAGCTCTTTGGCGACCTGACCACCGGTGCGGATGTGGCTGGTGCTCGTCCGTTGCTTGCAAACCAAGAGATCGTTGGCATGGGCGTGAAGCTCCATGGGATGGGTTTTGTAGTTACCGAAGAAGAAGCGAAGCAGCTTGGACTAGGAGTGCATCCCCACTTAGACCAGCACATTCGACCCTTCATCAATGGACGCGACCTTATGCAAGGACATCGCAGCAGCTGGGTCATAGATCTGTTTGGGTTGAGTGCGAACGAGGTCCGAGACAAGTACCCCGAAGTGTATCAGTGGGTTGCAGAAAGAGTGAAGCCAGAGCGAGACATCAACCAGCGCGATACATATCGTTTGAACTGGTGGACCTTCGGTGAACCCCGATCAACTCAACGGCCTGCCTTTAACTCGGTCAAGAGATACATAGCAACATGCCGAACGGCACGACACCGACTGTTCTCATTCATCGACTCTAAAGTGATCTTCGAGTCGAAGGTTGTTGGTATAGCCGTTGATGATTCCTATGTGCTTGGTGTTCTCTCGAGCAAGATCCATGTAGCCTGGGCGAACGCCGCGGGCGGTTGGCTTGGCGTTGGGAATGACTCTACGTACAATCATGCCGATTGCTTCTACAAGTTCCCCTTCCCCGCCTGCACACCCGCGCAGCAGGAGAAGATCCGGGCCTTGGCGGAGCAGCTGGATGCGCACCGCAAGCGCCAGCAGGACCTGCACCCGGGGCTGACGATGACGGGGATGTACAACGTGCTGGAACGGGTGCGCGCTGGTGCAACGCTGAACGCCAAGGAGAAGCAGATCTACGAGCAGGGGTTGGTGGGGATCCTGAAGCAGTTGCACGATGAGCTGGATGCGGCCGTGGCCGAGGCCTATGGCTGGCCCGCCGATCTGCCCACCGACGAGCTCCTGTCCCGCCTGGTGGCCCTGAACGCCGAACGCGCCGCAGAAGAGCAGAAAGGACTGGTGCGCTGGCTGCGGCCGGAATATCAGGCCCCAGCGGCCAGTGGTACAGCGGGGAGCGGCCAGTCACCCGAAGCCCAACAGACGTCGCTGGAAGTGGAAGCAGCACCCGTTGCCGCAGCAAGCGCCGTGCGCGAATGGCCTGCCGAGCTACCCGCCCAGGCCGCGGCACTGCGGCAGGTGCTCAACGAGGTGGAGGCGTTGTGTACGGTGGAGGAGATCGCGGCGCACTTCAGCCCCAAGGCCGGCAAGAAACGCCTGGCCGAGATGGAACGCCTGCTGCAGACCATGGCCGCCGTGGGCGCGGTGAAGGTGTGGAACGGGAAGTGGGTGGCGGTGTGAACCGGCAAGGCGCGCGCCGTCCGGCCCCGTTGCTCAGGACAAACTGAACCAAGGTGTCGCCTGCTCTTGGCGGCCTCCCTCGGGCCAGTAGGGCCCCATGCATTGCAAGTGGGTCACCTGCCCGGTGCCGCTCATCTCCGCCTCCCACTCCAGTATGTCGCTGGGCGGGCCGTTGGTACCGAAGGTGAGGGCCACCTTGTTCCCGTGCAACATTACCCGCAGCTCGGGCCAATCATCCGTGAACAATTCATAGAGCGGGCTGGGGGCATCGAAGGCCGCCCACAGGGTGTAGCCCTCGTCCAAGGCCTGGTTCACCAGATCGATGCAGCGATTGCGATCCGGGCGGTTCCGTGCGGCCCGGAAGATGGCCACCAGGTCCTCTTCGTGGACCAAGGCCAAGGCGGTGTACAACAACTGCTGGTAGTCGTTCATGGGAGGAAGCTCGCGCATGGGCCGTTGGATGTTGTATCCCGAATCTACCATAAGCATGAGCCCCTGGCGGGCACGTGAGGCGTGCAGTTCTCAACAGCAGGCCCTTGGTGGGCGGCCCATTCCCCTGCGGCGCTGGGTGGATAGGGCTGTGCTTCTGTGCGGCACGGAGGCGGGCTTACCGGGCGGTCTGCGGTAACTGCGCACCGGACGCCCTTGCTCCCTTACCGCCCCACCCAGCCACCCTGTTCTTTACCCCTTCCAGCAGGTGGTACATCACCGGCACCAGGTACACGGTCAGCAGCATGCTGCTGGTGAGGCCGCCGATGATGACCCAGGCCAGGCCGTTCTTCCATTCGCTGCCCGTGCCGGTGGCCAGAGCGATGGGCAGCATGCCGAAGACCATGGCGATGGTGGTCATGAGGATGGGACGCAGGCGGGTGCGGCCAGCCTCCACCAGCGCTTCCACGTAGTGCATGCCCTCGGCCTTCAACTGGTTGGTGCGGTCCACGATGAGGATGGCGTTCTTGGCCACCAGGCCCAACAGCATGATGAGCCCCAGCAGTGTGAACAGGCTGAGCGACGACAGGCTTAGGTTGAGCGCGAGGAAGGCACCGATGACGGCCACCGGGATGCTGAAGAGCACCACGAAGGGGTAGAGAAAGCTGTCATACAGGGCCACCATCACCAGGTAGACCAGGATGAAAGAGATGAACAGTGCCCCGCCCAAGGCGCCGAAGCTGTCGTTTTGGCGCTTCACGTCGCTGCCCCACGTGAGGCGCACCCCATCGGGCAAGGGGTTGTTGCCCAGGTAGGCCTTCACATCATCGGCCACGCTGCCCGAGCCACGTCCCAGAGCATCGGCAGTGAGGGTCACGGCGCTCATGCGGTCCAGCCGCTCCACCATGGCAGGCGGTTCGTGGCGTTCCACGGTGGCGAACTGCGCCAGGCGCACGGGCATGCCGGCCGTGTTCACGAAGAGCAGGCGCTCCAAGTCCTGCGCATCGCGCCGCTGGATGTCGTCCACGCGGATGCGGATCGGATACTCCGTGCCCGCTTCATACAGACGGGCATCGTCGCTGCCGGCCAAGGCGTTGCGGAGGGTGGCGCCCACAGCGGCGGTGCCAAGGCCCAGCTGCGCCATGCGGTCGCGATCCAAGTGTACCTGCAGCTCGGGTGCGCCGCTCTCGATGCTCAGCCGCACATTGTTGGCCCCGGGGATGCCGGCAAGGGTATCCTTCAGGATGCGCGCTGTGCGCATCACCAGCTCCTTGTCCGCACCGCTGAGGGTGATCTCCACCGGAGCGCTGCGCGGCACCAGACCGATGGTGGCCATGGTGATGTCCACGCCGGGGAAGTGCTGCAGCAGGTCCTCGCGGAGCAGCATCATGGTGGCCTCGGTGCTGTTGCCCTGCCGCTGCTCCTTGGGCACCAGGTCGATGGTGAGCTCACTGCGGTATTCCGCGCCCACGCCCAAGCTGCCAATGCCGGTGCTGGGGCCGCCCACGTTGCTGAACACGTTGGCCACCTCGGGCCGTTGCAACAGGTGCTCCTCCAGCGCGCGGCTGCGCAGGTTGTTCTCCTGCAGGGGCACCTGTTTGTCGTATTCCAAGGTGAGGCGGAACATGCCCTGATCGCCGGTGGCAATGAGTTCCTTGGTCATGATGCCCTGTTTGAGCACCGCTCCGGTGGCAGCGAAGAGCAGCAGCACGATGGCGAGGAAAGCGCCGCGGTGGGCCAGTACCCAGCGGAGCTGGCGGGCATACCACTCGTTCAACCGGTCCAGGGCATGCTCGAACAGGAGCAGTCCGCGTGCCCAGGCGGTGGTGGGCTGAAGGTCCTCGCGCTGGCCGATGCGCGAAGCGAGCCAGGGGGTGAGGGTGAAGCTGACGAAGAGGCTCATGAGGGTGGAGACCACCACCACCACGCTGAACTGCTTGAGCAGGTCGGCCACGAACACCTGCACGAAGATGATGGGCAGGAACACGACGACATCAACGAGCGTGATCGACAGGGCCGAGAAGCCGATCTCCGCACGGCCGGTGAGCGCGGCCTGGCGCTTGTCCACCCCCTTGTCGAGATAGCGCTGGATGTTCTCC
>CAUJFM010000012.1 GCA_963169595.1 Bacteroidota bacterium
ACATGTACCCCAAGGACGAATTCCTCATGTACGCGGTGAAGCACCGCGGCATCAGCAGTAACACGCTGCACAGATACACATCGGCGGCCAACACTACCTCGATGACCCCCTACATCATCGAGGAACGCCAGCTGAACGTGGCGCAGATGGACGTGTTCAGCCGCCTGATGATGGACCGCATCATCTTCCTGGGCACCGGCATCAACGACCAGGTGGCCAACATCATCCAGGCGCAGTTGCTGTTCCTGGAGAGCGTGGACGCGAAGAAGGACATCCAGATCTACCTCAACTCACCGGGTGGTGGCGTGTACGCCGGCCTGGGGATCTACGACACCATGCAGTACATCAACTGCGATGTGTCCACCATCTGCACGGGCATGGCCGCCAGCATGGGCGCCGTGCTGCTCTGCGCCGGGGCCAAGGGCAAGCGCAGCGCCCTGAAGCACAGCCGGGTGATGATCCACCAGCCGCTGGGCGGTGCCGAAGGCCAGGCCGTGGACATGGAGATCACCGTGCGCGAGATCCTCAAGCTCAAGAAGGAGCTGTACGACATCATCAGCAACCACAGCGGCCAGGCCTACGAGAAGGTGGAGAAGGACGGTGATCGTGACTATTGGATGATCGCCGAGGAGGCCAAGGCCTACGGCATGATCGACGAGGTGCTCCTGAAGCACAAGTAGCGACGGATTCATGATCCGCGCGCTACCTGTGCGGAACAGCAACCATGACCGAAGGCCGGTGGAGCGATCCCCCGGCCTTCGACGTATCTTGCAACACTTTTCCGGAGGCTTACGTAGACCCTTCCTCCAACATCCCGCCGGTACCCGGCGCTGAACGATGGACAAAAAAGAGATCAAATGCTCGTTCTGTGGCCGGGACAAGCAGGACACCAATGTGCTGATCGCAGGCATCACGGGGCATATCTGTGACAGCTGCATCGCCCAGGCGCAGAACATCATCAGCGAGGAGCTCAACCAGCGCACCCGCAACGAGATGGAGGGCAGCCTCATCCTGCAGCGGCCCGCGGACATCAAACGCTTCCTGGACGAGTACGTGATCGGGCAGGACGATGCCAAGAAGGTGCTGAGCGTGGCGGTGTACAACCACTACAAGCGACTGCTGCAGAAGCCCGCGTCCACCTCCGATGAGGTGGAGATCGAGAAGAGCAACATCATCCTGGTGGGCGAGACCGGCAGCGGCAAGACCCTGCTGGCGAAGACCATCGCCCGCATGCTCAACGTGCCCTTCGCCATTGCCGATGCCACGGTGCTCACCGAGGCGGGCTATGTGGGCGAGGACGTGGAGAGCATCCTGAGCCGCCTGCTGCAGGCCGCTGACTACGACGTGTCCAAGGCCGAGCGTGGCATCGTATTCATCGACGAGATCGACAAGATCAGCCGCAAGAGCGACACCCCCAGCATCACGCGCGACGTGAGCGGTGAAGGGGTGCAACAGGCCCTGCTGAAGCTGCTGGAAGGGGCCACCGTGAGCGTTCCCCCCCAGGGCGGGCGCAAGCATCCCGAGCAGAAGCTGATCCAGGTGGACACGCGCAACATCCTGTTCATCTGTGGTGGCGCCTTCGATGGCATCCAGAAGATCATCGCCCGCCGGGTGAAGAGCACCGCCGTGGGCTACAGCGCCAGCCGCGACAGCGGGCGCATCAATGAGGAGAACCTGCTGCAGTACGTGAGCCCCACCGACCTGCGCAGCTACGGCCTCATCCCCGAGCTCATCGGCCGCTTCCCCGTGCTCACCTACCTCGATCCGCTGGACAAGGAGAGCCTGCGCCGCATCCTCACCGAGCCGAAGAACGCACTGATCAAGCAGTACGTGAAGCTGTTCGAGATGGACAAGGTGAAGCTGAGCTTCGACAAAAAGGTGCTCGACTTCATCGTGGAGAAGGCCATCGACTACAAGCTCGGCGCCCGCGGCCTGCGCTCCATCTGCGAGGCCATCATGACCGACGCCATGTACGAGATGCCCGGTTCGGCCGAGCGTCCCGCCGAACTGCGCGTCACCCTCAGCTATGCCCGGGACAAGTTCGAACGGTCCCGGTTGAGCAGTTTGAAGGTGGCCTGACCCGGGAGCCTGATCGGGGTCTCCGCATTTGGCTCCGCAATGGTCTTTGGCGTCCGATAGGCATCGGACCATACTTCGTTGCGGAAGCCGTCACGTCAGCCGAACGGCGGATGCTCCGGTTCCGCGCCCCTGCCTGCCTGTCGTCTGGTCGCCAAATACTCATCGCCTGCCTGCCGCAGGCAGGCCCGCTTCAAAAGGGAGATCCCGAACAGGCTCCAAGGGTGGTATTTTTGGACCCCCGAACCATCCGGCGTGATCGGATGTTCGGCTCATCCAAACCCTCCCTATCATGATCAAACGGTCCATTCTGTTCGCCACCCTGTTCGCCGGTGGCATCGTTCACGCCCAGCAACTGCCCCAGCCCAGCCCGAAAGGCGAGGTGGAACAGCTCGTGGGGCTCACCTCCGTGGAGGTGGAGTATTCACGCCCCAGCGCACGTGGCCGCAAGGTCTTCGGCGACCTGGTTTCGTACGGTAAAGTGTGGCGCACCGGTGCGAACCTCAACACCATCATCGAGTTCGAAGGCCCTGTGGTCCTCGAAGGTCAGCCCGTACCGGCCGGCAAGTACTCGCTCTTCACCATTCCCAATGAAGATGTCTGGGTCGTCATCCTCAACAAGAACATCGAGCTCTGGGGCGAGGGTGACCGCAAGCCCGAGGAGGATGTGGTCCAGTTCAAGGTCCGCCCGGCGAAGTGTGAGACGACCGAGACCTTCACCATCGGCTTTGCCGACGTGAAGGACGACAAGGCCTTTCTGGAGCTGCGCTGGGAGAACACCCTGGTGCGCGTGAAGTTGGAGGCGGATGCTACCGAACAGGCCCTGGCCAACATCAAGGAGGCCATGGCACAGCCGGAGATCAAGCCGGGTACCTATCACCGTTGCGCCCGCTACTGCGTGGACAAGGGCGTGATGCTGCCCGAGGCACTGGAATGGGCCCAGAAGGCCGCGAGCACGGACAGGAAGTATTGGACGTTGCACACCCTGGCGCTGTGCCAGGCCGCCAACGGCAAGTACAAGGAGGCTGTGGCCACGGCCAATGAGAGCATGGAGCTCGCCCAGAAGGAAGGTGACAACAGCTACGTGAAGATGAACAAGGAGCGCATCGACGAGTGGATGCGGAAGAAGTGATCCTTCACGGAGAAGATCGAAAAGCCCTCCCGCAAGGAGGGCTTTTCATTTCCATGGCCATGCGTTCAATGCACGTCCGTGCCGTCGAACCAGAGCTCGGTGAGCACCGTAGAGGCTTGCCGAGCGTCCAAATATGGACCACAGGTTACAACCCGAGGCTGAGCAGCCCGCCATCGGCCACCAGGCAATGCCCGGTGATGAAGGAGGCCTTGTCCATGCACAGGAAGGCGATGGCGGCGGCGATCTCTTCCGG
>CAUJFM010000013.1 GCA_963169595.1 Bacteroidota bacterium
CCGGAGTAATCGAACTCGCAGGCCTGGCCAATTACGATCGGCCCACTCCCGATCAACAGAACTGACTTGATGCTCGTGTCCTTAGGCATGAGTTGCTGGCAAGAAATAGGTTGGGCCGACGGAATTGGCGGGCTTCGCCGAAGGCTTTGCGAAGGCGAAGACTGGCCGATGGTCCCGGAACCACGGAGTGGTATCCGGGATGGGTCCGCTGCCGATGAGCAGGACGGACTTGATGGAGGTGTCTTTGGGCATTCCGGAAGGGTTCCGGCCCGTCACCTCCCCGATCGCCGGGACAGTGGCGGACTCGGGATGCGAAGGTACCCCAGCGGAGCGTGCCGACCGGGCGATCGTGGAAAAGGAAGGGCGATCGTGGAGATCTGGCCCGCGCTCAGGACAGCGAGGGCTGCGGCGCCTGGATGGACAGCCAGCGGCGGGCGTCCGCCTCGGTGGTGAAAACGTGCGTCTCGAACGGACGGGGGAAGTAGCGGAAATGGATCTCGGCGAGCTTGGCGTGCAGCTCATCAGGCACCACAAAGGCCAGTCGGCGGGCATTGCCACACAGGCCGTGCGCGGCATGGTGGTCCACGTTCACCACCCGCAGGTCCACCTCCATCTCACCGGTCACCACGGCCAGCACATCGGGCTCGCCCTCGGTGCACAGCGCCCGTTTGGCGGCAATGACGGCCCCGATGCCCGCGGCGTTCAGGGTGCATTCGGGTTTGAAGTGGATCTCCACCAGCGTGTCCGAAGTGCGTTCCACACGGGCCTGCACGGTATCGATCACCTTGTCCATCGTCCGGTCCATGCGCCAAAGGTAGTATGCGTGCATACCTTTGCCCTGCAAGCCTCTGTCACACAGTCGTAAAGACCGTCATTCCCGAGCGAATTCGGCCCTTTCCGCAGGCCTTCGTTCCTTGCATCCCGATGTCGCGACCGGCGTCCCTGCACTACTTCACCCACGGCCCCACCCTGGCCTACCGCACCTATGGGCACGGCCCGCTGCAGGTGCTGGCCTTCCACGGCTTCGGGCGCACGGGTGAGGACTTCCACATCCTGGAGGAGTCACTCGGCGGGCTGTGCACCATCCACGCCTTCGACCTGCACTTCCACGGCGCCAGCCCGGCCTATCCGCACCGGGCCGAACAGCCCTTCACGCCGCAGGAGCTGGCCACCTTCTTCACCGCCTTTGCCGTCCAGCTGGGCGCGGACCGCATCGCCGTGCTGGGCTACAGCCTGGGCGGACGCATGGCCCTGAACCTGCTGGAACAAATGCCGGCCCGCATCGCGCGTGCCTTCCTGGTGGCCCCGGACGGCCTGCGCACCAAGCCCTGGTACCGCGGTCTGGCCGCATCCCAGCTGGGCCGCTGGGCCTATAAACGCTTCATCACCCACCCCGGTCGCATCCATTTCCTCATCGACGCGCTGCGCACCCTGCGCCTGATGAACGACCGCATGCACCGCTTCCTGAAGGGCCAGACGGACAGCCGCGCCAAGCGGCAACTGGTGCATGATGTGTGGCTGAGCTACCGCCTCATCGAGCCCGACCTGGAGCGCGTGGCGGCCAACGCCCGGGCGCACGACATTCCGGTACACCTCTTCTTCGGCACCTTCGACCGGGTGATCCGGCCGGCGTTCGGGGCCGCCCTGCAGCGCCACGCACCGGAGGTGATCAGCCACCACGAACTGCCCTTCGGGCATGTGCTGCTTACCCGGGAGCTGGGCGAGGCGATGAAGGGGTTGCTGGGGTAGGCTTAGGGCGCTGTTGTTGGTTGTCTGTTGTCCGTGCGCTCGGGCCGGGCCGGTAGACCCACACCGGAAGCCTGGCAATCATCAACCGACAACGTCCCCCTCGATCACCCCCACGAAAAAAGGGTCACCCTTCCGGATGACCCTTTCTCATGTTCGGGTTGCAGCAGCCTACTTGTGGCTGGGCTCGTCGCTCGTGGTGAGCTTGTGACGGCCTTGGCGACGACGGCTGGCCAGCACGCCACGACCGGCGACGCTGCTCATCCGCTTGCGGAAACCGTGCTTGTTGGTGCGCTTGCGCTTGCTGGGCTGGTACGTACGTTTCATCGCCTCGGGTCTTTCGTAAGGGACGTCAAAAGTAGGGTTTTCCTCGAAATCAACAACACCTTGTTCAGCGGGGGGCGAACCGAAGCCGGTCCAGGGCGAAGGCACCCACTCCCCCACCGGGCAGTTCCACCAGCAGGCGGCCCTGTTCATCCACATCCACCGGCCGGCCCTGCACCGGCTGCCCGTCCAGGACGAGGTCCGCCCAGCGCCCGCGCGACCACAGGCGTTCGGTGTAGGAGGCCTCCCAGTCCCGCCGCCCCGTCGTCCAGGCCTCCCACAGCGCCTTGAACCGCTGCAGCAGCGCATCCAGCACGGCCATCCGGTCCACTTCCCCACCCCGCTCCAAGGCCAGGCTGGTGGCAGTGAGCTCCTCGGGCAGGTCGGTGCTGTTCACATTGAGCCCGATGCCGATGATGCTCCAGGCCACGCGGTCGCCCGCCAGTTCGTTCTCGATGAGGATGCCGGCCACCTTGCGGCGCTCCACCAGCACATCGTTGGGCCACTTGATGCGCACCTCGCCCGGCACCCAGGAGGCCACCGTGTCATGCACGGCCAGGGCCGCCAGCTTGGCCAGCACGAACTGCCCATCGGCCCGCAGCGCCGGCGGCGCCACCACGATGCTCAGGGCCAGATCGCGGCCCGGTGCGGTGAGCCACTGCCGCCCGCGCTGCCCGCGACCGGCGGTCTGTTCATGGGCCAGAATGACAGCCCCATGCCGCAACTTCGACAGGCGGAGCAGTTCGGCCGCGGTTTTGTTGGTGCTGTCCACCGAGGCCAGTTCGATGAACGGCCCGCCCAATGCTGAAATGCGCCCGTTGAGCTCCATGCAATGCCTGCCATTAGTGGCGATGGGATCATTCGTACCTTTGAACGGACCAAGATAGACCGGATGAAGAACGCACAGGGCGCCGCAGCCGCCCGCTTGGTGGATGCCATCGTGAAGGGCATCCAGGAGGTCAAGGGAAAGGACATCGTCCACCTGGACCTGCGGGGCGTGCCGAACACTGTGTGCGATCACTTCGTTATCTGCCATGGCGATTCGTCCACCCAGGTGGAGGCCATCCACAACTCGGTGGAGAAGTTTACCCGCGACCTGGTCGGTGAGAAGCCCTGGCACACGGAGGGTGTGCGCAACGGGGAATGGGTGCTGATGGATTACGTGGACGTGGTGGTGCACATCTTCCACCGCGACAAGCGCGACCACTACGCGCTGGAGGACCTGTGGGGGGACGCCGCCCGCACGAGCTTTGAGAACGTGGCGTGAACGAACGAGGACGAGCAACGTGGAGAACAACGAACGCAACGAGAACACCGGCAAGGAACGCCCCAAGCGTTCCTTCAACTTCTATTGGATCTACGGGATCATCATCCTGGTGATCCTGTCCATCAACCTGTTCAACTACGGCGGTGGCGTGGTGCCCATCGACCCCACCGAGTATCAGAAGATGCTCGACGCGGGCGATGTGGAGCGCATCGTGGTGGTGAACGACCAGATGGTGAAGGTCTACATCAAGAAGGACCGTCTGGGCAACGCCCCGCACAAGGACAAGATCAAGGACTCCTTCTCCGGACCGAACACCGTGGGGCCCCACTACGTCTTCAACATCGGCACCGCCGACCTGCTGAAGGACCGTCTGGTGGAGGGCGCCGAATCGCACGGCGTGGCCTACCGCTACGAGACCCAGGACAACTGGGGGCGTGAGATCCTCAACTGGGTGCTCTTCTTCGGCATCATGCTGGCCATCTGGATGTTCGTCATGCGCCGAATCGGCGGTGGCGGCGGTCCGGGCGGGCAGATCTTCAACATCGGCAAGAGCCGTGCGCAGGTCTTTGAGGGCGGCAAGAGCACCAACGTCACCTTCAACGATGTGGCCGGACTGGCCGAGGCCAAGGAGGAGCTGCAGGAGATCGTGGACTTCCTGAAGACCCCGAAGAAGTACACTGACCTCGGCGCCAAGATCCCCAAGGGCGCGCTGCTCGTAGGCCCTCCGGGTACCGGCAAAACGCTGCTGGCGAAGGCGATCGCCGGTGAGGCCAACGTGCCCTTCTTCAGCCTCAGCGGCTCGGACTTCGTGGAGATGTTCGTGGGCGTGGGTGCCAGCCGCGTGCGCGACCTCTTCAAGCAGGCCAAGGAGAAGGCCCCCAGTATCATCTTCATCGACGAGATCGACGCCATCGGCCGGGCACGTGGCCGCAGCGTGAGCATGGGCGCCAACGATGAGCGCGAGAACACGCTGAACCAGCTGCTCACCGAGATGGACGGCTTCGGCACCAACAGCGGCGTGATCCTGATCGGCGCCACCAACCGCGCCGACGTGCTGGACCGCGCGCTGCTCCGACCCGGCCGCTTCGACCGCCAGATCTTCGTGGACATGCCCGACCTGAACGAGCGGGAGGAGATCCTGAAGGTGCACCTGAAGCCCCTGAAGCTCGACACCACGGTGAACGTGGAGTTCCTGGCCAAGCAGACGCCCGGCTTCAGCGGCGCCGACCTGGCCAACATCTGCAACGAGGCCGCCCTGATCGCCGCCCGCAAGAAGAAGAAGCAGGTGGACAAGCAGGACTTCCTCGACGCCGTGGACCGCGTGATCGGCGGCCTGGAGAAGAAGAACAAGATCATCACCGTCGATGAGAAGCGCGCCATCGCCTTCCACGAGGCGGGCCACGCCACCGTGAGCTGGCTGGTGGAGCACGCCGCCCCGCTGGTGAAGGTGACCATCGTGCCCCGTGGGCGTTCCCTGGGCGCGGCCTGGTACCTGCCCGATGAGCGCCACCTCACCACCGCCGAGCAGATGCTCGATGAGATGTGCATGGCCCTGGGTGGCCGCGCCGCCGAGGACGTGATCTACGGCAAGGTGAGCACCGGCGCACTGAGCGACCTGGAGAAAGTGACCAAGCAGGCCTATGCCATGGTGACCATGTACGGCCTGAACGAGCGCGTGGGCAACATCAGCTACTACGACAGCACCGGCCAGAGCGAGTACACCTTCGGAAAGCCCTACAGCGAGCAGACCGCCCGGACGATCGATGAGGAGGTGAGCAAGATCGTGGAGGGCCAGTACCAGCGCGCCAAGCGCATCCTGTCCGACAACAAGGACAAGCTCTCGGCCCTGGCCACGCAACTGCTGGAGAAGGAGGTGATCTTCAAGGAGGACCTGGAGAAGATCTTCGGTGACCGTCCCTTCCAAAAGCCGGAGCATCCCGTGGCCAACGGGAACGGCACACCGGCCACCGCACCGGAAGCTGCGCCTGCCGGGGAAGGCACCGCACCGCAGGCCTGATCGGAAAACACCCAGCGCAAAAGGCCCGGCCCATGGAATGGCCGGGCCTTTTACCTTGTGCCGCCTACCACCCCGGCCAACCCGTGAACGAACTCCTGCTCCGCGCCATCACCGGCGCCGTCTATGTGGCCCTCACCCTGCTGGCCGCCTGGGCCGGGCCGTTCACCACCATGCTCCTCTTCCTGCCGGTGTGCATCATCGCGGCGCGGGAGATGCGGCGCCTGGTGCTGGACACCGACGATGAGACGGTGGACATCTGGGGCATGCTGCTGGCCGCCACGGTCTACGTGGGCATGTCGCTCATCGCCTTCACCGAGCATTGGGGCTGGCTGGAGGTGCTCGGCCTGGTGTTCCTGCTGCTGCTGATCTCCAGCATCTGGCTGCTCGTGCGCGGCACCCCGCGTCCGGAGCAGGTGGTGGGCACCTACTTCACGCAGGTGCTGCTGGTGGGCATGCCCTTCGGAACGCTCACGCACCTCTTCGGCCATGGCAGCAGCCTCTTCGTGGCCTTCATGGTGATGCTGTGGACCAACGACACCGGTGCCTACCTGGTGGGACGCGCGCTGGGCCGCCACAAGCTGATGCCCGCGGTATCGCCCAAGAAGACCATCGAGGGCTTCATCGGCGGTGTGGCCCTGGCGGTGGGCGTGGGCTGGCTGGCGGCCCGCTGGCTCCCCTACCTCACCCCGATGGAGTGGATGGGCGCCGGTGCCATTGTGGGCATCACGGGCACCTGCGGCGACCTGATCGAATCGGCCTTCAAGCGGGCGCGCGGGGTGAAGGACTCCGGCACGCTCCTTCCCGGCCATGGCGGCCTGCTGGACCGCTTCGACGGGCTGCTCATCGCGGCACCGGCCATGGTGCTCTATATCCACCTGATCGGCAAGGGCTGAAACGAGGCTTCTATATTTGATGCGCTCCGGTAACCGTTCCCATGCATCTCCATCGTGAAGGCACCCCCACCCTGTTGTTGAGCACGGCAGTGGTGTTCGGCATCCTGTTCGCCCTGTGGAACTGGCCGGTCCTGCCCAACGCGCTGATCATTTTGATCTCCGCTCTCCTGCTCATCGTATTGGGCATCGTGTTCTGGTTCTTCCGCGTGCCGGCACGTCCGTTCAAAGCGGATGATCGCTGCATCGTCGCACCCGCCGATGGCAAGGTGGTGGCCATCGAGGAGGTGCACGAGCCCGAGTACTTCAAGGACCGCCGCATCCAGGTCAGCATCTTCATGTCACCGCTGAACGTACACGTGAACTGGTACCCCATCGGCGGAACGACCTCCTATTACCGCTACCACCCGGGCAAGTACCTGGTGGCCTGGCACCCCAAGAGCAGCACGGAGAACGAGCGCAGCACGGTGGTGGTGAAGCACCCCATCCATGGCGAGGTGCTCTTCCGCCAGATCGCCGGTGCGCTGGCGCGCCGCATCTGCACGTACAGCCGTGAAGGTGCGCCCGCGCAGCAGGGCACGGAGTTCGGCTTCATCAAGTTCGGCTCCCGCGTGGACCTCTTCCTGCCCCTCACCGCGAAGGTGGACGTGACCATCGGCCAGGCCGTGACCGGCTGCAGCACGGTGGTCGCACGCTTCAACGCCTGATCCGCCATGACCCGTACGATCAAAACGGTCCTCATCGTGCTCATCGTGGCGCTCGGCGCCCTGCTGGGAGCCAAGCAACTGCATCTGCTTCCGGGCGGAAGCGTGGAGCATCCGGCCGATGGCAGCACCACGCCCTCCACCGCCGTGATCACCGGTCCGCTGGCCGGGCTGTCCATCCGCTTCGATGGCCACTACCGCACCGAAAGCGGCGATGTGATCCGCCTGATGCGCTACTTCCCCGAAGGCCGCGTGGTGCTGATCAACGGTACACGTGAGCTCGAGGCCGACCTGCACAAGTTCCTCATCCGCGAAACGAAGGGCGACCCCAGCATCGGCCTGCACAACGTGCCGGTGGAGGTGAAGGGCGACAGCCTCTTCTTCGTGATCCACCCCGAGAAGGGCGACATCGACTTCCGCGGAAAGGTCTCCAGCGGCTCCTCGCTCAGCTTCGAGCGTTACAGCCACATCAATGGGCACCGCGAACGGATGGAATACTTCTTCCAGCCGGACTCGATCCCTTCATGAGAGGAGCGCACGCAGCTCGTCGAAGTGCGTGATGCGGTAGGTGGCCTCGGCATCCGGGGCCGTTTCAGCGGCGTAGTGCACATGGTCCATGCCGGCGCGGCGCGCACCCAGCATGTCGGCCTCGTGGTTGTCGCCCACCATCAGGCTCGTGCTCACCTCGGCCCCGGCCGACCGCAGCGCCTTCTCGAAGATGCGGGGATCGGGCTTGCGCGCACCGGCGCGTTCACTGCTCAGCACCACATCGAAATAGTGCCCGATGCCGCTGCTGACGAGCTTCACCTGCTGCACGGAATCGAAGCCATTGGTGATGATGTGCATGCGGTACCGGCCGTGCAGCGCATCGAGCAGTTCGCGCGCACCAGGCATCAGCAGCGGCTTGGTGGGACAGCGGTCCAGGTAGGCCTCGCCGAGGCGTTCGGCCAGCCCGTTGCCGCGCACACCGAACTGCAGCAGCGTGTTGCGGAAGCGCAGCACGCGCAGCACGTCCTTGTGCAGGTGCCCGGCCTCGTAGCGGGCCCATAGCGCCTGGTTCACCTCCTCATAGACCGCGATGAAGGCGTCGGCGTCGGTCACGCCCAGCTCTGCGAGGCGCTCCTCGGCATGCAGCTCAACGAGGGTGGCACGCGAGTTCGAGCGGAAATCCCACAGCGTGTGGTCCAGGTCGAAATAGATGTGCTCGTACCGGTTCATCGGAGGAAGCTCCAGGCGAGGCTGAGCACCACGGACCAGCCGGCCACAGCGGAGACCATGGTGGGCAGGGTGCGGCGATCATGTCGGAAGTACTTCGCGCAGAGCACCGCCACCACCGGTATCGACAGGATGGGCGGGCAGATCACCGAAAGGCCCCAGAATCCATAGCCCTGTTTCACCCGCACGATCCAGCGATTGGTGCGCGTGAAGATGGGCTTCGGCGGAAGGCCCTTGTCCATGCGTTCCTGCCGTCTGCGGACATAGCGTCTGCGGAACCGCTCCAACACCCAGGTGCCGGCATAGAAGAAGATGAGGATGCCCATCGTCCCACCACAGGCCGTGAGGGCCATGGTCTCCAGCATGGTGAAGCCGAGGCTGTAGGCCACGGCTCCCGCGAACAGGAACTTCACCATGGCGGTGAACAGCACGGTGAGCGCTTGAAGCACTTCCATGCCTCAGAGCTTGGCGCCATAGGCCAGGTCACCCGCATCGCCCAGCCCGGGCACGATGTAGGCCTGGGCGGTCATCTCCTCATCGATGGCCCCGATCCAGAACCGGGTGCCCGGCGGCAGGTGCAGCTTGGCATACTCCAGGCCTTCGGCACTGGCGATGGCCGAGACCACATGCAGGGCACGGGGCTTGCCGTGGCGCAACAGGGCCTTGTACACCATCACCATGCTCTGGCCTGTGGCCAGCATGGGGTCGCAGAGCACCAGCACACGGCCCTCGATGGACGGACTGGAGAGGTACTCCACCTGGATGTCGAACGCATCCTCGCCCTTGCGGTGCTTGCGATAGGCGCTGATGAAGGCGCTGCCCGCCCGGTCGAAGTAGTTGAGCAGGCCCTGGTGCATGGGCAGGCCGGCGCGCAGGATGGTGGCGAGCACGGGCTGCTCGGTCAGGAGCTGCACCCGTGCGACACCCAGTGGCGTGGTCACCTCCTGCTCCTGATACTCGAGCGTACGGCTCAGCTCCAAGGCGATCACCTCGCCGAGGCGTTCCAAGTTGCGCCGGAACCGCATCGGGTCGCGTTGCACGTTGATATCACGCATCTCGGCGAGGAAATGCGCCGCCACGCTCCGCTGCTTCACCAGTTCCAACACCATGGGCTGTCCGTCATTTGAGCCATCGGAAGGGCGCAGGAAGCGCGTTCCGCAGCAGGCGTAAATATACCGATGAGCGCGCACCGAAGCCCGTATTGAACCGGGCGACCGACGGCGTATTGGACCCCGCGAGGTCGAACAGGGTGCAGCCCGCGTGCGCCTGGGTGAGGTAATGGTCCACGAGCAGGAACATGGCATGCAGTTCCTGGCCGCGTGCATTCACGGCCGATTTCAGGAAGATGGCGCGGCCATCGGCCTCCACCATGCAGGCGGCGGCCACGAGCTGCCCCCCGTCACGCAGCCCAAGGATGCGCGCCTCACCGCGCTGCACCGCCGCCGTGATCAGCGCCTCCATCATCGTCAGGTCGCGCTTGGGCACCTGGTAACGCGCCCCGGTGGTGGAGGCGAACAACGCCGCGAACTCGGCCGCGCTGATGTCCCAGGTGATGCGGTCGGCATGTGGGGCCGCCTTGCGCAGGTTGCGGCGATGTCCTTGTGAATAGGCGGCCCGTTGCGCCTCGGGATCGCCGAGGATGTCCACGACCTGCTCGGTGCAGGCCATGGTGCGGCCCACCGCAGCGCTGGTCATGGCCTCGTTGAGGTAGATGTCCCAGTAGCGGTACCGGGCAGGCACGGCACGCAGGAAGGCCGCGTGCAGCTTGTCGTCCGGCATCGGCGCGAACACGCCCAACTGCTGCAGGCCGAAGGGTTGATGCAGGTAATGGATGCCCCATCGGGAACGCCACGTGAGCGGCATGAGGGCGCCGTGCTCCTCATCGATCAGCGCGTTCCAACCGGGGCTGGCGATGTCGAGCACCCAGGAACGCGCATACCACAGGCGGTTGGCGCAACCATCCAGCAGGCGGTCCCACTGCGCCTTGTCGATGTCGGGATGGTGCCGATGTGCGATCATGACCGGGCGTGTTCCACCACCTGTTGCATGGCCTCCGGCCAGCCCTGCCACGTCCCGTATCCGCTCAGGAACCGATCGTGCCAAACGCTGACGAAGGTGCCGTTCATAGCGCGCACCGAATCGCTCACGGCGCACATGGTCCGCATGGCCTCCTCGGGTCCGAGGCCCATGCGGTCGTGCAGGGCGCTGTCCATCACGGCGAAGGGCCAGAGCATCAAGTCCGTCTCGCGCTCCTGCTCCAGGTCGTACCAGGGGAAGGGCGTACAGGTGCCACACCGGAATCCAGGCCGGTCGCTGAACCCGAGCGTGTGATCCTCCGTGAGACCCGCCGCCTCCAACAGACGAAGCGAGCCCGGCACCTGCCAGCGCAGGAAGTGCTGCCTGCTGATGCGGACGGGATGTCCAATGATCTGCTCCAACAGCGCGCGGTCCTCCCTGAACACCTGTGGATCCTCGCTGCTGCGGTACGAGGGATGCAGCCCGATGTCGAAGGCCCCGTCCATTTGCTTGAACCGGTCGTTCATCAGCGGGTGCTTGATATCCGCAGCATGATCATGAGCGCCCTCACCACGCATGAGCAGGAACGCGATGAGCCGGTCCACCTTGCCCATGCGTGCCAGTTCCACCAGGTCCGTATACCGATCGAAGGGATCGTTCCTGCGGCCCAGCAGCACCTGCAGCCTCAGTGCCGCCTCGCCGACCTTGCCTTGGAGCGCCGCGCGCATCAACGCACCAGCCTGCTTCCAGGACGGGCGTCCCCGCACCATGAGCCCATTGTCGACATCCACGGAAAGCACATGCCGATAGCGGGCCTGCGGTGCGGGCAGTCCGGGGTGACGCTTGCGCAACACCTTCACCAGCCGCAGCACCCAGTGGTCGATCACCGGGAGTTGCTCCAAGCCGTGTCTCACCACGAAGTGCTCGGCCGAGGGGAGCCGCCCATGTGCATCGCGCACCCTTGGGGCCCATTCCTCGCAACGGGCCAGCAGGTAGAATGCACCGGCGAACGGATCGTCGCCGGCCGAGCTCGGGTAGAGCACCGGGAGCCCCTCCTCACTGCCCACTTCCGGCTCAGCCGGCAGCGCGTGCTCCAGGCCCAACGCTCCGGAGGCATGCACGGTGAGCGCGTCAGCACCTTCCGATCCGGCACTACCATAACGCACCTTGGGCAGCTCGCTGCTGCGGAACTCCTCCTCGCTGGCCGCAACATGCACCGGCCAGCTCGTCATGCGCCCCAGCAGGTGGTTCACCGCGAAGCGCGCACGTGGCGTGGGATCATCGAGCCGGACGAGCAGCATGGGGTTCGAGCGCCTTGGCGGAACGCGAAGGTCCGCGCTTCAGGAGCGGCCTCAAGATATCCCGTATCCAACGCTCCCAGCTGAACCGGTGGATGTGGCGTGCTCCGTTCGTGCGGATATCCGCGGCGATCACCTCGTGCGCAGCGGCCAGGTCCACGGTCATGGCCGTGGCGCCGTCGAAGGACAACTGCTGGAGCGCCCCGGCCGCGAGGAGCAACGGCTCCAAGGCATGCAGCTCGTTGCTGTGACCGGGCTTCTTGGCGAAGCGGCGGATGGTGCGCGTCCGCGTCGTGCCGTGATCACCCTGCACCCGGATGCGCACTGTACGCCAACGTCGGTAGGACACACCTTCCAGCTCCTCCACGTGATGCACGTAGGTGAGCGCATCGTTCAACGGGAGGTCGAGCACCACCTGAAGGGCGCGCTCCCTGCGGAGCAGCGCGAACACCGAGGCCGGCCCGAAGCTGCTCGCATCGTCCGCCTCCACATGGACCTCGGCCTGCGCACCCGCCACAGCAAAGGAGTGCAGGGGATGGCCCGTGCGTTTGAAAGCAGGATGTGCGAGCGCCGCAACACCCAGTGCTCCCGTGATGGGCGGCGTGCGTGCGGGATCGTACGGCTCACCGTCCTGCAGGTCGAAGTTGTAGGTGGGCACCAGGATGGTCCCGGAGGGACCGACCGCGTCCAGGAAGGCATCCAGCAGCGCGCCTGGTGTGAAGGTCACACGGGCCTTGCGTGCGCGCCAGGCCATGCGTGTCAGGTCGGCCATCAGCAGCACGGTCATGCCCTGCTTCACCCCACAACGCGCCGGCCAGGTGGTGACGTCCATCGCTCAGCCCTTGCGGAGTTGAAGCAGTTCCACCCGGTAGCCGAGCGAACGCCAGAAGGCCTGTCCGGCCTCATTGCCGGCGAGCACCTGCAGTTCAATGGAGGCCACCTCGCGCTCCTGGAACCAGGTGTGCAGCAGCTCCACCATGGCGCGGCCGAGGCCTGATCCGCGGGCATCACGCAGCACATGCACATGGGAGATGTGACCGAGGCGCACACCACCCAGGTGCTCCGGCGCCAGCTTCAATGCACCGTGCGCAAAGCCGATCAGCTCGTTCCCCCGTTCTGCGACCACCAGCCTGCCGAAGCGCTCCAGTCCACGGGCCACGCCTTCGCACCAGCGGACCCCACCGCCCTCGGCCAGCGAAAGGCCCATGCCCTGGCCGGCCATCTCGCGGTGCATCTCCTCGAACAGGGCTGGCACCCGCGCCAACGCGGGGTCCTGTGCGTGGTCCACCACCCGGATCGTCATCGTGTCCATGGTCTCAACTGAAGAGGTGGACCAGACCACCGATGGTGGTGGCGCCCTTGGCGGACAAGGCCGACTCCAGGTCCAGTTCACGGCCCGTGGCATCCATCAGGGCCACGAAGAGGTCCACGAACGCCAGTGAATCAAGCACCCCGCTCTGCAAGAGGTCCAGCTCATCGGTGACGTCATCCGGACGCAGGCCCATGCGCAGGGAGCGCTCCCCCACCCGTTCCATGATCAATCTCCGGATCTCCTGCTTATCCATGCGTCGCTCGTTCGATCAAAGCCTTGCGGTCCAACTTGCCGTGGGTGCCGTGGGGAAAGCGGTCCACGACGATGATGCGCGATGGAAGCATGTAGGCCGGCAGGCGCTCGCGCAGGGCGGCGAACAGCGGTATGGGATCCATCTCCACATCGATAAAAGTAGCCAGCTCCGTGGCCCCGGCACGCAGCACGGGAACGGTCACCGCCGTTCCATCGCCCAGCATGGGCTTCAGCACGGCATCGATCTCCCCCGGCTCCACCCGATGTCCGGCCAGCTTCACCTGCTCATCCACCCGGCCCAGGAAATGGAGCACGCCCTCCGGGTCCATCCGCACGCGATCACCCGTGGCATACCAGCGCTGTCCCCCCGCCTCAAAGAACGAAGCGGAGGACTGACCGAGATACCCCGCATTGACCTGCGGTCCGGAGAGCACCAGCTCCCCCTCCCCGCTCGTCGCCAAGGCCTCACCGGTGCGCACGCGCGCCCAATGCCCTGGGAACGGCCGCCCCAGCGGAACAACACGCTCTGTCAGCTCCGGACCGACCACTTGTTCAGTGATCGCAATGGTGGTCTCCGTGGGACCGTAGAGGTTCACCACTTGTGCGTGGGGTGCAGCTTCGCAGAACGCCCGGGCCAGATCGAGCGGCAAGGGCTCCCCGCAGAAGAAGGCCTGCCGCACCTTCGGCAACGCGCCGGGCCTCAGCAGTCGCATGCGCTGGAGCAGCGCGACCTGTGATGGCACCGAGAACCACACCGTGATGGCCTGCTCGTTGGCGAAGGACATCGCCTGCAACGCGCCATCGGCAGGTGGTACGCACAGGCAGGCACCCGCCCCCCAGCACACAAAGAGGTCATGCACGCTGAGGTCGAAGGACAAGGCGAAGAACTGCGTGAAGCGGTCCTCCGGGGAGAACGCATAGGTCGTGCATACATGCTGCAGGTAGGCGGCCACCTGTTCGCGCCCCACCGGGACACCCTTCGGCTCTCCCGTGCTTCCTGATGTGAACATGACGTAGGCCTCGCGGGAGCCACGCACGTTGGATCGGGCCGCTGCGGAAGGAAGCCCGTCCAGGTCCACCAGCAGATCGATACCGGCCTCGCGCAGTTGTGCATGCACCTGTGCAGGCGCAATGGCCGTGCGCACCGACGCGCGCGTGAGCATGCTGCGCCAGCGCAGGGGTGGATGGTCCGGATGCAGCGGCACGTACGCACGGCCCGAGCGCAGCACGCCCAGGATGCCCGCATAGGCCAGCACCGTTCGGGCACCATGGACGGCCACCCGCTGCTCGTCCCCGCACACCGCATCACACCACGCGGCGATGCGCTGCGACAGGTGATCGAGCTCCGCATAGGTCCACGAACGGCCATCGACGTGCACCGCCGGCCTCTCCGGCATCTCGCGCACAGAGCGCAGGAACAGGTCGATGGGATCGAACGAGGTCTCCTTCACGTGCCTTCAATAGCGGGGCGTGCGGCCCTCGGCGCAAAGTAGGGCATCCGCCAGGTACTTCTGGGCCCAGTTGGGGCAGGCGAACTTCTCGTACCGCCCCCACAGCGGAAAGGAACCCGTGACAGCGCCCTGCATGGGTGCCGGACCTTGAACGGAAAGGCGCTGCACCGCCGCCAGCCAGCGGACCATCCGCACACATCCCTCCTGCCAGCGGGGATCTCCGGTGATGCGGTGCAAACGGGCCCATACGATGGCCAGTTGGGCACACCCCGTGGTGATGGCGGCCTCACTGCCCTGCCAGTGCGCATCGTAGCGACCGTTCAGGGACCCGTTGCGTTCGAAGGTGCCGAGCAAGGCCTCCGCCGGTCGCCGTGCGGCCTCCAGCAGGCGCTCATCCGCCGTATACGCAAAGCACTCCAGCAGCCCATCGATGGTGTAGGCGATGGTGTGCGTGATGGGGCGGTCATTGTGCTTCACCGTGTTGTCCGCATCCGCGAACCATCCGTTCAGCCGCTGACGGGTGAGCACCCACGCGAGGTTCTTCAACGCCGCCTCGCGATAGGCTGGTCGACCCGTGCGTTCGGCCATGTGCAGCAGGGGTGCGCTCACGTAGGTGTCATAGACGCGTCGTGAACCGAGGAAATTGTGTCCCGCCCAGGACCCGTCCGACTCCTGCACACGCACCATCCAGTCACAGGCCCGCGCCGCAGCCTCGTGGTAGCGGCTTCCTCCAGCGGTATCGTGCGCCGCCAACAGGCCACGCACCACCTGCGCGGTGTTGAAGACCACCGATGGACGGTCCTCGCCCACACGCCCGCCCTGCCAGCCACCGTCCGTCCGTTGGATGGAAACAAGCCAATCAGCCGCCTCCAGGGCACGGAGGCGCAGGTCCTCCCGGCCCAGGCGGTCGGAAAGGGCCAGCAACGTGGGAACGATATAGCCCGTGGTCTCGGGGTAGGAGGCGCCCCAGCCGTACACCAGATGGAAGCTGCCCAGGCCACGATCAACACCGCTGTCCTGGGCCCGGCACAGATGACCGGCCACGTCGGTCAGTGCCTCGGGCAGCAGGGAGGAAAGGTCCTCCTGCACGGGCACCGCTCCTGCGGCGTGCGCACGCATCAGAGCACGCAGGCGGGCATCGGCGAGACCGGAGGCGAAGAACGACGTGTATTGGACCAGGGACCGGATCACTGCGGGAAGCTGCGCAACAGTTCGGCACAAATGTGCTCCGCGGCGTGTCCATCACCGAACAAGGGCGGAGTCTCCGGTCGGGTGCCGTTGAGGAAATGCCGCGCAGCCTCCGCAATGCGGACGGGATCGGCATCGGCCAGGATGGCCTGCCCATGCGCCACCAGCTCCACCCATTCGGTCTCCGGGCGCAGGATCACGCAGGGCACACGGAAGAAGTAGGCCTCCTTCTGCACGCCACCGGAATCGGTCATCACGAGGCGCGCATGACGCTCCAAGGCGATCATGTCCAGGAAGCCGGCCGGTGGAATGATGCGGATGCCACGCCCCTGCTCCAAGGCCTCGCTCACCGGGCCAGGGGGTAGGTCCTTGATGCGCTGCCGGGTGCGCGGGTGCAGGGGCAACACCACCTCGGTGCTGTGCTCGGCGTAGACATCGAGCAGCGCGCCGAGCAGTGCATTGAGCCGTGCGGGATCATCGGTGTTGTTGTCGCGGTGCACCGTGGCAAGCACGTAGTTGCCGGTGCCGAGGCCCAGGTCGGCGAGTATGGTGCTGCGTGCGGCGGCCAGGCCGGCGAAGTGCATGCTGTTGTCGTACATCACATCACCGCTCAACACCACATGGGGCCTGTCCGCCGTGGGCCGCTGATCGGTGCCCAGCGAGAACCCTTCGCGCTGAAGGTTCTCCACGGCCGTGGAGGTGGGACAGAACAGCCAGGTGCTGCAATGGTCGCACACGATGCGGTTCACCTCCTCGGGCATGGCCTTGTTGAAGGAACGGAGCCCGGCCTCCACATGGGCGACGGGGATCCGCAGCTTGGCCGCAGCCACCGCACCCGCCAGCGTGCTGTTGGTATCACCGTAGAGCAACACCACATCCGGACGCTCCTTCAGCAGGGCCGCCTCGATGCCTTCGAGCATGCGGGCGGTCTGCGCGCCGTGCCCACCCGAGCCCACGCCCAGCTGGATGTCCGGCCGGGGAATGCCGAGCTCATCGAAGAACACCTGCGACATGTTCTCGTCGTAGTGCTGGCCGGTATGCAGGATGGTCTCGCGGATCGGCCTGCCGTGAAGTGCCGCGATGGCGCGGCTCATGGCCGCCGCCTTGATGATCTGGGGCCGTGCCCCGATGATGGTGAGCAGATGCATCCGGTATCCGTCAGAGCATGCCGTTGTCGGCGAAACTGTAGTACCCTGTGGTCGTGACGATGAGGTGGTCGTGGACGGCGATGTCGAGCAGGCGACCGCCTTCCACCAGCTTCCGGGTCAGCCGGATATCCTCCTCGCTGGGGCGGAGCTGGCCGCTGGGATGGTTGTGGCACAGCACCACGCTGCTGGCCCGGCGGTCCAACGCCTCCTTGAAGATGACCTTGGGATCGGCCACGGTGCCGTGCATGCCGCCCTGGCTCACCTTGCAGCGCTCGATGAGGCGGTTGCCGCGGTCCAGCAGCAGCAGCCAGAACTCCTCATAGGGCAGGTCCTGCAGCACATCGCGCACCAGTTCGTGCGCGGAGGCACTGGTGGCCACGGTGTGCCGGTCGCGCGGATCAAGGTCCTTGCGGCGGCGGCCCAGCTCCAGGGCGGCCACGATGGTGATGGCCTTGGTCTGGCCCAGCCCGCTCACGCCCATGCGGCGGAGGTCGGCCACGCCCAGCCGGCCGAGGCGATGCAGGTCGTTGTCCACGCCTTGCAGCACGGCACGGGCCAGGTCGAGGGCATTGTGGGTGGTGCTTCCGCTGCGCAGCAGGATGGCGATCAGTTCAGCATCGCTGAGGACGGCGGCGCCTTTGCGCAGGAGCTTCTCGCGCGGACGGTCATCCTCCGCCCATTCGGCGATGGTCGGTTTCCGGGTGGCGTTCTCCATGTGTGGAAAAAGAACAGGTCCCCGTTTCGGAGGACCTGTCCAAGATAGGCTGCGCGCCGGCTTACTTGAGGCCGTTCACGTGCTTCTTGATGGAGCTCTTCAGGTTGGCCGCCTTGTTCTTGTGGATCACGTTGGTCTTCGCCAGCTTGTCCAGCATGGAATTCACCTCCGGAAGGAGCTTCTCGGCTTCCTTCTTGTCGCTGGTGGACCGCAGCTTGCGCACCGCGTTGCGCGTGGTCTTGTGCTGGTAGCGATTGCGCTCGTTGCGCGTCTCGGTCTGGCGGACCCGCTTCAGGGCGGACTTGTGGTTGGCCATGTCGATCTGTATTCCTTTTCCCGAAAGGGACGGCAAATATAGGGTTCTTTCCGCTTGAACAAATCTTCGTGCAAAAGAAAAGGCCGGGAGCGTGCCCCCGGCCTCGACGTCAGGGCTTGCCGATCAATAGGCGTTGGGGTCCTTGCGGACCATGTTGGTCACGGTCTTCACCACGATCTTCAGGTCCAGCCAGAACGACCAGTTCTCCAAGTACCACACATCCAGCTCCACGCGGCGCTCCATGAGCTCGGGCGTCTGGGTCTCCCCGCGGAACCCGTTCACCTGGGCCCAGCCCGTGATGCCGGGGCGCACGAAGTGGCGCACCATGTATTTGTCGATGATGTCGCGGTACTGCTCGTTGAGGCGCAGGGGGTGCGGACGCGGGCCCACCACGCTCATGTGGCCGAACAGCACGTTGAGGAACTGGGGCATCTCGTCCAGGTTGCTCTTGCGCAGGAAGCGTCCCACTGCCGTGACACGGGGGTCGTTCTTGGTGGCCTGCTTCACATCAGCCTCCTTGTTCATGCGCATGCTGCGGAACTTCCAGCATACGAACTCCTTGTTGTCCTTGCCCAGGCGCATCTGCTTGAAGAAGACCGGTCCGCGGCTGGACAGCTTCACCAGCAGGGCCAGGATCGGGAAGAGCCAGCTGAAGATGAACACGATCACGCCGAGCGAGAAGACGATGTCGAAGGCCCGCTTCAGCATGCGGTTGCTGGAACGGTCCAGCGGCTCGCGACGCAGCTTGCTAACCGGCACGGCGCCATGGAACTCCAGATCGGTGGTCTTCACCACGGGGATGAAGCTCTCCGCGCTGGGGATCACCCGGAAGCGGATGGTGTTCCGCTCGCAGAACTCCATCAGGTCCGTGATCTCCTGCCGACGCGTGCCCGGCAGCGCACAGTACACGATGTCGATGCGGTTCTGGATGGCGTAGGCCTTCACAGCCTCCACATCGCCCACGCGGCGTGCGCCCAAGGGGCCGGCCACCGGCGTATCGTTGAACAGCCCGCAGAACCGGTAGCCCCGCACGGTCTGGTCCTCGCAGTACTGGAAGATCTCCTCCGCTGCAGGACCATCCCCCACGATGACGAGGTCCTTGACCGTGGTCAACGGTTCAAGAGTAAGCACCCTGTTCAATCCGGTCTGCACGTGTTGGAGGGATAAACGACTTGAGCGGAGCAAGGTACTGAGCTCGGCTCCGAGCTCCGAAGGGGTACCGTTCCCTGCGACCAAGCCTTCTTTCGTGGTAATGGACTTCTCCATGCTGTTGTTCTCGGCGTTACGGCTGGTCTTCTGCGTCGGGAGGCCAAATGTACCCCACCCCTGTCCGTCTGTCAAGTTCGTCGAATAGAATTAACGTTTCGTCGACATTCGATCAGGTCCGGACATATTTACTCGGGCCCTGAAGGGGCCTCTGACCCCAACTTAATGCTTTGATATTTAGAGACTTATACACGCCCCACCAAGGGGTCGTCGTCCCTTCGGCCAAGGACGGACCTTATCCGTTCGTCGACGGGTTCCGCCGGATCAGGGCCTTCACCAGCATGACCAGGAAGATCGTGTTGGTGACGAGGTAACGCTTCCACAAACGGCCCGGCTCCAACCACAGGCGGTAGAGCCATTCCAGCGACAGGTCACGCATCCACTTCGGCGCGCGGGTGTCCACCCCGGCGTAGAGCAGGAAGGCCCCGCCCAGCCCCAGCATCACGGCTTGGACGCGCCCCTTCATGGCGGCCATCCAACGTTCCTGCTTGGGGCATCCGAGGGAGACCATCACGATGTGCGCACCACTGGCATTGATGCGTTCGGCTTCCGCCGCCAGGTCCAGGGCTTCCAACGGACCATAGGGCGGCGCATACCCTCCCGCGAACCGGAGGCCCGGGAACTCATGTGCGGCGCGGTCCATGATGCGGCGTTGCACCTCCTCATTTCCACCGTAGAGGAACACACGAAGACCTTGGTCGGCCGCCTTCGCCAGCAAGGCAGGCAGCAGGTCGTTGCCAGCAACCCGGTCCTGCGCCACCTTGTGGAAATGACGCAAGGCCTTGAGCACGGGCATGCCATCGGCGGTGGCGAGGTCGGCCCCGTTCACCACGCGGGCGAAGGAGGGCTCGCGTGCCTCCACCGTCATGTGGGCGTTCACGCAGCACACATAACTGCTCCGATGGGCGGCACCCAGCGCGGCGATGGCGTCCACCTGCGAGGCGAACGGACCAATGCTGATGTCAGCCGTGAGCACCCGGCGTTTGGGAAGGACGGTGGGCACCTCGTTCATGCCTTCCGGTCCTTGAGGCGTACATCCTTGAGCACGGGGGCCACGATGCGCTCGCTGCCACCATCGTACCACCGCACCATCTCCTTCACACCGCTCTCGATGCTGTACGGTGCCTCACCGAAGGCGGCAATGGTCTTGTCCATCGGTGTGATGTAATCACTGGTCATGCTGCGGAAACGCCCGCTGGTGATGGGGAACGGGATGCGCAGCAGCTTGAGCACATCGCCTCCCCAGGCCACCATCCGGATCAGGGCCGTGGGGATGTAACGCACCGGCTTGCCCGTGAGCTCCTTCGAGACCACCTCCACCCATTCCTTCAGGTCGAAGGGCCGGTCGCCCACATAGTAGACCTGCCGATCCACCACGGCCCGCGGGGCGTTCAGCATCCGGTCGATCTGCCACACCACGTTGCCCACGTAGCCATAGCTGCGCACCACGCGGCCCTTGCCGGGATGGAAGTACAGGCCCTTGCGCATCACCTTGAACATGACGTCGCGGTAACGCAGGGACCAGGGGCCCCAGATGGTGGTGGGGCGGATGATGGTCCACGCACAGGACAGGCCGGCCTCGCGGGTCACCATCTCCGTGCGCCGCTTGGACTCCCCATAGACCGTGAAGGGCTTGAAGTCGAGGTCGTGCTTGGGCTGGTAGCCGGCCTCGCAAACGAACTGGGTGCTGGTGACGATGATGCGCTCCACACCGGGATGCCGCTTCACCACCTGCAACAGGATGCGCGTGCCCTCATGGTTCTGGCGATAGGCATCCACATCCACGGGCTCGTCGGTGTCGGTGCGCGCCGCCAGATGCACCACATGGGTGGGCTTGAAGGCGACGAAGGCCTGCTCCACGGCCTGCTCGTCCATGATGTCCACCTCCTGCCAATGCGGTCGCTGGCCGGGGTCGAGCGGGGGATTCCAGTCGATATTGAGCAGGGGCACGCCGCGTTCCAGGTAGAACGCCATGAGGTTGGTGCCGATGAAGCCGGACCCGCCGGTGACAAGGATGCGCATGGGACTCACGGATCTTCGAACAGGCCCATGAGCTCACGCTCCATGGCCCGATGAAAGGCTTCCAACGTAAATCGCTCCTGAAAGATGCGGCGACCCTCCCGGCCCATGCGTTCGCGGAGCGCGGGGTCGCCGGCCAGTTGCGCCAGACGCGCGGCCACGGCAGCCGGATCCTGCACGGGCACCAGGAACCCGTTCGTGCCGTCCTCCACGACCGACGGGATGCCGCGCCACCGCGTGGAGACCACCGGCTTGGCGAACTGCATGGCCTCCACCAGCACCAGTCCGAAGCTCTCCGCCTCGAAGAAGGAAGGGAAGCAGAACACATCGCAGGCTGCGAAGTGGATGAACTTCTCCCGGTCGCGCTTCACGCCCAGGAAGCTCACCCGACCCTCCAGCCCCGCGCGCTGCACCCGCTCGCGGCATTGGCGCTCAAAGGCGGCATCGCCCCACTTGCCCATCAGCTCCAAACGCGCGTCCACGCCTTGGGCGACCAACCGTTCAAAGGCATCGAGCAGCACCTCCACACCCTTGCTGGGAATGAGCACTCCGGTGAAGAGGATGACGAGGGGTTCGCCCGGACCGGCCACCCGTTCGGGGACCGTGCCGCGCATGTCCTCAATGCCGTTCGGGACCACCACGTTCCGGTGCGCCCCCAGCGCCAGACCATCATCGGGGTTCTGGGCGGCCGTGCGGATGGCCAAGGCGGGCCGGCCATAGGCGTAGCGGAACAGCGGGCGCAAGGGACCAGGCAGCGAGGGCTCGAAGGTGGACACCCCGCCGGCATGGAAATGGAAGACCACCTTGCGGAAGGCCCAGCGTGTGGCGCAGAGCAGCACGATATCGCGCAGCACCGGCACCTTGTTCGGGCCGCTGGGGGGGTAGTACAACACCGGCGTCCGCCAGCGGAGGCGTGCGGCCCACACCTTCAGCACGGTGACGAACAGGACCCAGAGCTTGCGCCAGGCGAACTTGCCCACGCTCTCCATGTCCTCGGAAAAGGCCAGCCGCACGTGGTACAGCTCGAGGCGCTCGAAGCGACCCTGGAGCAGCTTCTCGATCATGACCGCCTGGCCGCCGAACGGCGGAGGGGTCTGCCCCACCACGAGCACCCGGTATCGGCGTTGACCCATGGCGGGCAAAAGTACCGGCGCAGCCCCGCGCTGGTGTCCCGATCGGGCGGTGTCATCAACACCCGGAGGTTCACCGCCCGCCTTGAGGAAGCGGATCTCGTCGACAAGACCCGTGCATTCATCGAAAAAATGCAACATCCATCGAACGAGGTGGGTTGAACGACCCCAAACCACGCGGACCATGCGGAACCTGTTCCACGCTCTGACGCTTGTGCTGGGGATCTTCGGCCTTCACGATGTGCTGGCGACCACGTACTATGTATCGCCCAGCGGCAGCGACAGCAACAACGGCACCAGCCCGTCCACGCCCTGGCAGACCATTGCCCGGGTGAACCAGCTGGGCAGCAGCTTGCAGGCGGGTGATGCCGTGCTGTTCCAACGCGGTGGCAAGTACCGCGGCAAACTGAACATCACGGTCAGCGGCACCGCAGCGGCCAAGATCGAGATCGGCGCCTACGGCACCGGGGCGCGGCCGATCATCAGCGGCAGCGCGGCCGTGACCAACTGGACGGTGCACAACGGCAACATCTGGCGTGCCGCCATCGCCCAGCCGGTGAAGCACGTCTTCGTGAACGGCCAGCTCATGACCCTGGCGCGCTACCCGAACACGGGCTGGCTGCGGGTGGACCAGGGCACCAGTACGTCCACCACCGATGCCGAGCTGACCCAGGCCAACGGCTACTGGACGGGCGCCACGGCTGTGATCCGCACCACGAACTGGAGCTACGACACCGCGCGCGTGACGGCCTTCAACAATGGCGTCCTCACGCATTCCAGCACGGGCAACAACCTGTACAGCCAGAACTGGGGCTACTTCCTGCGCAACAAGCTCAGCGAGCTCGACATGCCTGGTGAATGGTTCCACGACAGCGCCACCGGCCAGCTCTACCTGTGGTGCCCGTCCAATGCCGACCCCAACCAGCTCCTGGTGGAGGCCAGCGTGCTGGACAACGGCATCTTCGTCAGTTGGCAGCGCCAGCACATCCGCATCCAGGAGGTGACCATGGAGCACCAGTTCGACGCCGCCCTCCGCCTGAGCGGCAGCACGCAGCTGGAGGCCTTCAACTGCACCTTCCGCGATGTGTTCCAGGCCATCCGGAGCACCGGCAACAACCAGTCCTTCCACCACCTCGACATCCAGCGCACCTTCGGCACCGCGGTGTACCTGATGGACAGCAACAGCAGCATCACGCACTCCACCCTCAGTGACATCTGCGTGCAGCCGGGCCTGGGAGAGAACAACTGGGGCTACTTCGGCATCCGCTGCGTGGGCGCCGGCAACACCATCACGGACAACGTGCTGGAGGACATCGGCTACATCGGCATCGTGGCCGATGGCAACGCCCTGATCGAGCGGAACGTCCTGCGCCGCTGCCTGCTCATCCTGAACGATGGTGGCGGCATCGCCATCGACAATGCGGACGGCCTGATCATCCGCAACAACATCGTGATGGACCTGACCGGTGACATCAGCAGCACAGCACCCAACTTCCAGGCCTACCACCCCATCTGCCACGGCATCTACTTCGGCAACATCAGCATCAAGAACACGCGGGTGGAGCAGAACACCGTGGCCAACTGCCTCGGCAGTGGCATCCACGTGGACCACACCATGGTGAGCCAGGGCAACCGCATCGAGAACAACGTCCTCTTCAACAACATGGTGCAGCTGAGCATCTCCGACTACAGCAACTACAACGGGCCGGGGGCCACCGCGCCCTACCACGTGCCCGCCTATGACGACGTGTACACCGGCAACGTGCTGTACTGCCTCACCAAGGACCAGCTGTGCATGCAACAGCTGCATGTGTACGCCAACAACTGGGTGGACTACGGCACCTTCTCGAACAACCACTACTTCAATCCCTACAACGACCGCAGCATCCGCCTCTTCAACACCTTCGGCGGGTTCGAGAAGTACTTCACCCTGGAGCGCTGGCAGGCGGAACGTGGCGAGGACGCCGGATCATCGCGCAGCCCGCTGCATCTCGCGGACCAGGAGGTGACGGAGGTGTTCGGCAATGACCTGGTCCCGAACGGCACCTTCGCCAGCAACGTGGGCGGCTGGAGCGGCTGGCCCACCCAGGGACAGCTCACCCACGACCTGAACAACCTGGACAACGGCAGCCTGCGGGTGAACTTCACCAACAACGCGAGCTACAACACCTTCGGCCTAAAGCACAACACCCTGGTCGGCATCCAATCCGGCCAGTGGTACCGCTTGCAGTTCAGCATCGTGGGACCGGCGCACGGCGAAGTGGTGGTGGGCTTCAAGGGCCAGAGCCAGCTGAGCGGCCCCGAGATGGAAGGCAAGCGCACTATCCCCTTCAGCCCGGAACGCCGCGACATCACCCTGTTCTTCCAGAGCACCATCACCGACCAGGGCTTCTGCTCCTTCACCAACCACTACCTCGAAGGCATCTACAACCTGGACAACGTGCAACTGCACCGCGTGAGCGTGCAGGCGCTCGACCCGCTGGAGAAGCAGCAGCTCTTCGTGAACGATGGGCCCATGACGGTGAGCATCCCGCTGGACGGCTGCTGGAGCGATGTACAGGGGGGATACCACACCGGATCCATCACGTTGCCACCGTACACCTCGGTGGTGCTGGTAAAGGAGGACGACAGCACCTGCATCAGCACGGGAGCATCCGAAGCACCAGAAGATGGCACCGGCATGGAACCGTTCGCGCATCCCAATCCGATCGAGGCCGGCAGCACCTTGCACATCGCCCTTGTTCCCGGCAGCATGTGGACGCTGAGCGCCCATGATCTGGACGGCAAGCTGGTGTGGATGGACCAGGGTGGCGCCGGCACGGGCCAGGTGAGCGTTCCGGACACCCTTCGGCCCGGCACCTACGTGGTGGCGCTCCATTCCGGCGAACAGACCTATCGGCAACGCTTGGTGGTGCTCTGACCACCTAGCCCCCAACGAAAAGGCCCTCCGGACCGGAGGGCCTTTTCGTTCATGTGGATGTCGCGAGCGCGTCGGGAGCGCGCGGCCGAATGCACAGTGGGGCCATCATGCAGAACATGATCGCGTGGCCGATGTCCACACCGTAGCAGAAGATGTCGATCTGCCAGATGAAGAGGATGTAGACCAACCCTGCGAAGATGGGCGCATCCTTCCCCCCCTCCAGGTAGGACCGGCGGAAATGCTTGAACCCGTACCAGAGGATGATGTAGAGCAGCACCACGCCGAAGATGCCCTGGCCGGTGAGCACCTCGGTGAAGGTGCTGTGCGAATGCAGGTTGTAGGAATGCGGCTCGCCCCAGAGCACGGCCACGAAATCAAGCAGGTGCAGCTTGTAATGCCCTTTGTATCCGTTGCCGAAGATCAGGCCCGTCCTGTCGTACAAGGCCCAGTCCCAGACGGCGTTCCAGATGTAGCTGCGGCCGTTGAAGGTGGTCACGTCCTCTTTCGACACCCGCTGCAGGATGCTGACGAAGAAGGGTGTGCTCAGGACCTGGTAGACCAGCAGGGAGAAGCTGAGCAGCAACGGCATGGTGAACAGCGAGATGGTGTACAGGCCCCGCACCACCTTCACCGCCTTGGTGAGGAAGAGCACCGCCAGCAGCAGGAAGATCATGAACGACAGGCGGCTGTTGATCTTCATCATGAAGAACAAGGCGATGCCCAGCGCGCCGAGCAGCACCGCCATGGCCACCGGCTTGCGCTGCACCGTGCGCAGGTGGTACAACCCCATGAGGCTGGCCACGGACAGCACGTGGGCCCCGGTGTAGATGCCCCGCATGAACGGGAAGTTGGCGCGACCCTCGAAGCTGTGACCATAGGCCTGCACACCGGCCAGGTAACCCAGCACGTTGATCCCCAGCAGCCCCACCAAGCCCTTCAACAGCAGGTCGGCGAAGTTGAAGTCGGGATCATCGCGGTTGTAGAACAGCACGATCACCGCCGCGTTGAACGGGGCCATGAACACGAGGCACGACAACAGCACGTTGCCCGGATTGAGGCCCGGGATGCCGTTCCGGAGGCCGACGAACATGGAGACGACCAGCGTGCCGATGTAGAGCATGCTGAGCCACCACATCCGTGTGAGCAGATTGCCGATGCGCTTGCGGTACAGCACATCGATCACATAGAACAGGATGATGGCCATGAAGGGCATGATCGTGACGATCATACCCTTGGAAATGCCCTGCTTCAGCCCGATGTAGCTCCCGATGCCGAACACCGGAAAGCCCACCAGGAAAAGGGCATTGATCAACTGGCTCTTGCGGACCACCTCGCTTGGCTCATCGGCAACGGCAACACCGCGCCTCAGGAGCCGAACTTACGCTTGACCTGGGAAATACCCTTCATCAGCGATCCCTGGGGGCCACCGGGCAGCATCTCCTTGATGCGGCGCTTGAAGCGGTCCTTCGCCGTGGACCCGATGTACCGCTCGAAATAGGCCAGGTCGCGCTTCGCATCCAGCATCATGAAACGGGGATGCTCGATGGGAAAGCGCATCTCCGTGGCCGTGCGCTTGTTGCGGGGGTCGCTCAGGCTCACGGTGTGGGTGCCATCCTCGCCGAACCCCACATTGTCGAGGAGGTTGGTGTTGGGCAGGATGTTCAGCCCGTGGTTCATGATGCGCGTGATGTCCAACTGGTAGGACCAGGAGTTCATCCGGCCGGCATGCACATAGTCGAACATGTCGTGCACGTCCCGCTCCTCCCCTTCGCTCAGGAAGAAGTCCTTCAGCAACGGGCTGGCCTTGAGCGCCGGCCATTGGCCCATGTCCACATCGTAATGGCGCCACACACGCCGCCAACTGGCCCATCCCCAGGGTGCGCCATAGCCGTGCGACGAGAAGTAGTAGGACCCATCCTTCGGACCCGGCCAGTCCTCCATCAGGTTGTTGCCCATGATCACCCAGATGCGCTCATCGTGGCGGTAGTGGGCCAGCAGCTCCTGAGCGAACCGGAAGAACGAGGGCACCGGGAGCGTGTCATCCTCCAGTACGATGCCCTCCTCCTCGTTCTCGAAGAACCAGGCGATCGCGGAGCTCACCCCCTTGCGCAGGCCCAGGTTCCGCTCGTTGAAGCGGGTGCGCACATCGCAGGGCCAGTCCACTTCGCGCACCAAGGCACGCACCTCCTCGCACCGGGGTCGCTCCTCCTCGTTCCGCGGCCCATCGCAGGCGAAATAGAGCTTGGTGGGACGCGCGGCGCGGATGGCCTCGAAGACCTGCCGCAGCGGGCCGATGCGATTGAAGCCGATCAGCAGCACCGGCGTGGTGAGCTGGAAGGAGGTGTTCGCGGAGGAGGTCACGATCAATAGACGTTTACGCGGTTGTTGCGGTAATACACGGCGAAGTCGCGGTACATGGACGTGGCGTGACGCGCCACGGTACGCGGGCTCGCGAACTCGTCCACGAACCGGTACTGGAAGAGCAGCATCACATCGTTCCAGCGATGCGCCACGTCCTGCGCCAGGTTGCGGTATCGGTCATGCGGAAGCACTTCGATGCATCCACCGGCCAACGCGGTCGGGAGCAGCATGTTGGACCCGTGCACACCGATCACGAAATGGCTGCGCGCGTAGGCCTTGCACCAGGCCAGTTCGGTGTCCGTGCTCATGGCGCGTGTGCGCAGGTCCTCCACGCCGTGCGGCACGGAACGCTTGTCACCCAGCCCCGCGATGGTGGCGGTGACATCGGGGTAAGCCTTGCGCAGCAGGGCCAGGGAACGCATGGCCAGGCGCTGCTGGTCGGACAGGAAGAACGCCCCGGCCACACGATTCGGCAGCAGGCGGGCGGCCACGCGATACAGGAACTTGTGGACCGGGGTGCGGAACCACAGACGGTCCTCCCGGAGCACGTAGGTGACATGGCGCGGGGCCCTGCCGTGCTCCTCCAGAGCGAAGGGCTTCACCCCGGTGAACCGTTCAATATCCACCCTGGCCTTGTCGGGATGGGCGTAACCCTTGCCCAGATAGACCTCATCGTAGTCGTTCAGGAAGGCGTTCACCTGCCGATCGATGGAGCGGTACCAGCCATGGGCCTGCCCCAGTCGCTGGTCAACCAGCCAGACCTCAGCAGTACCCTTGGGCACCAGCCATTCAAAGGACCGGGGCATGATGAGGACAAGCCCGAGGTCCGCGTGCTTGTCCAGGTAGTGCTGCGCGTTCCAGAGCTTCAACAGCACATGCCCGTAGAGGAAGTCGAGGGTATTGAGGACCACCACTCGGCGACAGGACCGGATCACCTTGCGTTCGATGCGCACCTCGGCATCCGAAGGCGCCTTGAAACCTTCCATCAGCGGCCCGGTCACCCAAGGCTCCGCGTCTTTCGCATCATGCATGCGGCCATCATCGAGACCAATGGCGACATCATGGTCCACCGCGAAACCCACCGGCAGGTCATGCAGGAACCGGTAGTTACAGGCCTTGCACGTATAGCGCCCCAGCACATGCACACCCGGGAACACGGCGCCCTCCGCAAGGAGGTCACCACTGCCGCAAACAGGGCAGGTCCGGTCCGCAAAAAGGACAGGCTTCAGGGGAACCAGGTGCCGGTCGTTGATCATGGTCAGTTCGCCCGGTGGAACTTCCAGAACGAGAACATGGCCTTGATCATCAGACCCAGGTTCTCACGGGTACGTGACAGGAACAGATCGAGCAGGAAGAGGCTCACGAGGAAGGAGATGATGGTGGCCCAGATGGCACCGATGGACTTGTACGTGGGAATGAGCATATAGTTGATGCCGATGTTCAAACTGGCACCCACGACCGCAGTGATCAACGAGTACTTAAAGAGGCTCTCATTGGTGATGAAGCTGGACTTCCCGGTGCCCATGTTCGTGAAGAAGAGACGGATGGCAAAGAGCGAGAGCAGGAAACCGGCCGGTCGGAACTCCTCGCCATAGAGCAGCACGATGATGGGCTCGGCCAGGAAATAGAGCGGCACGGCGGTCACCAGAAAGAGCAGGAACATGAGCCGATAGAGGTTCAGCAGGCGGTCGGTGTAGAGCGCGTGGTCCTGGACCTTTGCACGGGTGATGGCCGGCGCCAGTGACTTCTGTACAATGACCGGCAGGAAGCCCAGGGCCTCGATCATCTTCAGGGCCACGGAATACTGGCCCACCTCCGCATAGGCGGCCTTCTCGCCTTCGGTCCCGCCGAGCAGGTCCTTGATCATCACCTGATCGATGCGGGCCTGCACGTAGAGGGCCATGCCGTAGACGAGCATCGGCCAGGACTGGTGCATCAGGTGTGCGGCCATGGCCCTGGTCACGCGCCACTCGCGCCAATTCCCCCCATGGCGCCGGTACATGACCACATACCCGGCAGCGACCACCACGTTCTCGATCACATAGACCCACGCGAACCAGGGAAGTGCAGCCTGCGCCTCGAGCTGTCCGCTCATCACCGCCCACGAAAGGCTCAGCTTCACCGCGGCACTGGCGATCACCTGCACCATCTGCACCTTCACCGCTTCCGAGGCCTTCACCTGCGACATGAACCAGTGGTCCACCACGCTGAAGGGCCGCAGGAGCTCGGCGGCCGCGATCACGATCACCAGTGAGGCCGTGAGCCCGTCCATGCCCTTCACCAGCGTGCCGACACCGGCCAGCAGCACCATGATCAGGGTGCCCATGAACTTGATGAACGCACCCGTTCCGAGCAGCTCATTGCGCTTCTCGGGATGCTTCACCAGGTCGCGCACCAGGATGTCGTCGATACCCATGGCGCCCAACGCGAAGAAGAGGCCCACGAAACCGGTGGCGTAGTTGAGCTGACCGAAGAGCGCATCGCCCAACGCCCGGGCCACGTAGATCCCGGTGATCAGCACCACGGCCAGTCGCACCATGCGCTCCACAAAGAGCCACGATACGTTCTGGATGTACTTGCGCGAGCCTTCGGACCTGATCATGCAGGTGTGGCCATCCTACTTCGTGTAGTATCCATACCCGTCACCGTACCCATCGCCAGGCTTCACGTCGTTCAACAGGATGTCGACGTTCGTGAGCTTGCCCTGCTGGACCATCTCGTTGACGGTGCGCAGCGCGCCGCGACGCGTGAACCCGCGCCGCACCACGTACAGGGTGACATCGATGTGACGGGTCAGCACCACGAACTCGCTCACGAGCCCCATGGGCGAGGCATCCACCACGATCTGATCATAACGTCCACGCAGCGCCTGGAACATCTCCGCCAAGCGCGGTGTCTCCACGAGCTCCAAGGGGTTCGGCGGTATGGGGCCGGCGGTCACCACATCCAGTCCGGGGATGTCCGAACGGCGGATGATGTCCTCCATCCGTGCCTCCCCGATCAGGTAGGTGGAAAGCCCGGGACCTTCACCCAGTTCGAGCAACTCGGCCACGCGGGGACGCCGCATATCCGCATCGATCAGCAGGGTGCGCTTCCCGCTGATGGCCATGACCGTGGCCATGTTCAGTGCACAGAAGGACTTGCCCTCGCCGCTGGTGGAGGAGGTGAAGCCGATCACCTGACGCTGTGCACCCATGTTGAGGTACTGCAGGTTGATCCGGGCGGTCCGGAACGATTCGGCCAGCAGCGACTTGGGCTCGTCCGTGGTGACGCGCTTGCGCTTGCTGGTGGGGATCATGGCCAGCACCTGGAT
>CAUJFM010000014.1 GCA_963169595.1 Bacteroidota bacterium
TTGTTGAAGGTGACCGAGCCCTCGTCCGCCGTTTCGATGCCGGCGATGCACTTCAGCAGGGTGCTCTTGCCGGTGCCGTTGCGCGCCACGATGGCCGTTTTCTGGCCCTTCTCCAGTCCGAAGGAGATGTCCTTGAAGAGCTGGCGGGGGCCGTAACGCTTGGCGAGGCGTTCGACGGAAAGGACGTTCATGCGAAGGGCGGGCTGCGAAGGAGCGCGAAAGTACGATGGGCGCTCAGTCCGCCTGTTCCTTCAGCAGCTTGTGAATGTCGCCGATCAGACGGTCCACGTCCTTGGCGTTGGTGCCGTCGTAGAACCCGCGCAGGCGGCGCTGCGGGTCCACCAGCACGAAGTTCTCGGTGTGCACGAAGTCGTCGGGTCCGCCATCCCCTTCGTCCATGGCCGCGAAGTAGGACTTGCGGGCCAGGTGGTAGATCTGCTTGCGGTCGCCGGTGAGCATGCGCCAGCGGCGTGGGTCGGCCTTGTGCAGGTCGGCGTAGGCCTTCAGCACCGGTACGCTGTCGATCTCGGGGGTGACGGAATGGGAGAGGAGCAGCAGGCGGTCCTCGTCCTTGAAGGCTTCCTGCACACGGGCCATCTGCACCGTCATCTTCGGGCAGATGGTGGCGCAGGTGGTGAAGAAGAAATCGGCCACGATGATGCGATCGCCCACGTCCTGCAGGCGGAAAGTGTCGCCGTTCTGGTCGATGAGCGCGAAGTCCAGGATGTGGTGCTCGCCTTCAGCCCCGCGCACGCTGGGGTCCACCAGGCGCGGGTCCAGCTGGTTGGGGTGGTAGATGGGCAGTTCATCACCAGGCTTGAGCATGAAGTAGCCGATGGCGACGGCGGCCAGGAAGATGACAGCGAAGCCGATGACGCGTGTGGCAAAGGAAGGACCGGACCCGTTGGCCATGTCAGAACTTGTTCAGGTTGACCACGTAGCCGAGCGAAAGGATGGTGCGGTAGGTGGGCCAGGCCACATCGCGCTCGCGGTCGTAGGTGATGGCGACCTGCAGGGTCTGTCCCTTGCCGGGCGACCATTCGGTGCCGAGCTTGTAGCGGGTGCCGAAGTAGGAGAGGCCCCTGTAGCCCGCCCAGGTGAAGAACTCCACGCTGAACACGGGGTCGAGCTTCCACTTGGGCAGGTCGTAGCCGGCCTCGAAGCGGTTGCGGAACACCTCGCGTTGATCGCCCCACTCCAGGTAGTTGTGCTGATAGTTGAAGCGGTAGCCCAGCTCCAGCCGGTCGATCGCGTGCGAGAGGTCCACCTGCAGGCCGGAGCGGTTGCGGGTGCTGCCATCGGGCCGGAAGGCGATGCGGTGCTCCAGGCCCACGGAGACAAGGTCGCTGAGCTTGTACTTGGCCCCGAGGTCGGTGTAGACCTGGCGGCCGGCGAAGAACGCATCGGCGGAGCGGTAGCCGAGCTCGCCGCTGAGGCGCAGGTTGCGGATGATGTCGTCCCCGATGATGGGGTGCAGGAAGGCAGGCACCCGGCCTTTCACGCCCAGGCTGGTCCACAGCTCCTGGCGCTGCTCGGGCCGGGGAGGTTCCTGGGCCAGGGCGGCGAGCGGAAGCAGCAGGAGCGCCAGCAGCAGGTGTCGCATGGGCGTTGCGCTGCTCAATTGTAGTTGCGCACGGTGATGCGGTCCACGGTCACCACCTCCTTGCGCTCACCGATCTCCACATTGCGGAAGATGCCTTCCGTGCAATTGTTGTAGTCTCCGCACTCGCTGATGGTGTAGATGCGGTAATCGCCCTTGCGCAGCCAGGGGAAGTGGTATTCGCCGTTGGGGCCGGTGCGGGTGTCGTCACTGGCGAAATCGTCATCGCCATAGATGATGTAGACGCGATGCTCGGCCAGCGGGTAGGGGTCGCCCTGCGGGTTGCCGGACTGGACGCTGTAACGCTGCTCGTAAATGGTGCCGCGGATCTCGGCCTTGCCGCCTTCGCCGGGCTCCTTGTTGCAGGCGGTGAGGGCCAGGGCCAGCAAGGGAAGTCCCAGGTAGATGGTGCGCATCGTCAACTTCAGATTAAGGGAGTGCAAAGGTAGCCGTGGGGGTCAGGCATAGATCCGCTCCACCACGTCGGCATGGCGGGCCAGGATGGGCTTGCGGCGCAGTTTGAGGGTGGGCGTGAGCTCGCCTGTGTCAATGGTCCATTCCTTGGGCAGCAGGGCGATCTTCTTCACCTGCTCCCACTGGCCCAGACCTTCGTTGGCGCGTTCCACTTCGCGGAAGATGCGGTCCATGATGCGCTGGTCAGCGATGACCTGCTCGCGGCTGGTGAAGGGGATGCCCTTGCGCTCGCAGTATTCCTTCAGGAACTCGAACTGCGGTACGATTAGCGCGGCGGGGAACCTGCGGTTCTCGCCGATGACCATGACCTGCTCGATGAAGCGGGAGGCCTTCAGCTTGTTCTCCATCGCCTGCGGGGCCACGTACTTGCCGCCGCTGGTCTTGAACATCTCCTTCTTTCGGTCGGTGATGCGCAGGAAGCCCTCAGGGGTGATCTCGCCGATGTCGCCGGTGTGCAGCCAGCCGTCCGCATCGATGGTCTCGCGGGTCATCGCCTCGTCCTTGTAGTAGCCCACCATGATGTTGGGGCCCTTGGCCAGGATCTCGCCATCCTCGGCGATGCGCACCTCCACGCCCGGTATGGGCCGCCCCACGGTGCCGAAGCGGAGACCATCGTTGCGCAGGTCGTTCACACTGATCACAGGCGAGGACTCGGTGAGGCCGTAGCCTTCCATGACAGGGATGCCGGCCGCATTGAACACCCGGGCCAGGCGGGGTTGCAGGGCCGCACTGCCGCTAGCCACCACGCGGGTCTTGCCACCGAGGGCGGCCTGCCATTTGCTGAAGATGAGCTTGCGGGCCAGGGCCAGCTGGATGTTGTACCACGGGCTGCGGCCATGCACCTCGTAGTTGTGGCCCAGTTCCAGCGCCCAGAAGAAGAGCTTGCGCTTGATGCCGGTGAGCGTTTCGCCCTTGGCCACGATCTTGTCGTAGATCTTCTCCAGCAGGCGCGGTACGGCGGTGAACACATCGGGGGCCACCTCGCGGATGCGGTCGCCCAGGTCATCGAGCGATTCCTGGAAGTGGATGCTGACGCCGTTGTAGAGGTAGAGGTACATCAGCATCCGCTCGTAGATGTGGGAGAGGGGCAGGAAGCTGATGGCCCGGGCCTGGCTGTCCACCGGGAAGCGGGTGGTGCTGGCCAGCACGTTGCTGAGGATGTTGTCGTGGGTGAGCATCACGCCCTTGGGGCGCCCGGTGGTGCCGCTGGTGTAGATGATGGTGGCCAGGTCGTTTGGGCGCACCTGCTCGGCATAGCGCTGCAGGGTGGGACGGTCCGTCTCCTTGGCCAGGGCGGGCACGGCGCTCCAATGCTCGGCACCCTCCACCTGGTCGAAGGTGTAGAGGTGGCCGAGCGTGGCACAGGTGGGGCAGGCGGCCAGGGCCTTGGCGTGGATCTCCGCGTTGGCGCTGAAGATCACCTTGGCCCCGGAGTGCTCCAGTACGTAGGCATAATCCTCCGCGCTGCTGGTGGGGTAGATGGGCACACCGATGGCACCGATGCGCAGGATGGCCTGGTCCACCAAGCACCACTCGCTGCGGTTGCCGCTGGCAATAGCCACCTTGTCGCCGGGGGCCACGCCCAGTTGCATGAGGCCGAGCGCGATCCGCTCGGCGGTGTCGATCAGTTCCTGGGTGCTGTAGCTGCGCCATTGGCCCCCCTCCTTGGTGGCGATGGCGGTCTCCTTGGGGTACCTGGCCAGTTGGTATCCGGGGATGTCATGCAGGCGTTTGGGCTCCATGGCCCCAAGATAACGGCGCAGCCCATCCGCGGGGATGGGCTGCACCGGAACAGGGTGGCGACCGGGGCTTATTCCAGCTGGCCCTCGAAGGAGACGGTGATCACGCGCACATTGATGCCATCCTTGAAGGTGAACTTCTCCGTGATGGTGGTGCGGCGCTCCTGCTCCCCGTAGAAGACCTTCTGCACGGTGCGGCGGTCGCCCTTGCCGTTCACCTTCATGCGGATCTCGAAGGTGGCGTACACGGCGCTCTCCTTCACGCTGCTGCGGTTGGAGTCGTGCGTGCGCACACGCACCTGCGTCTTCACCCACAGGCCGTCCTGGTCCAGCAGCACCAGACGGTCGTCGCCCTCGCTGCCGCGGATCTCGGCCACCGCATCGTTGCCCGTGATGGTGTTGCCCTTCTCGGTGACCTTCACGTTGGTGACGCGGAAGCGCGTTTGGGCATGGGCTGCCTGGACCATGAGGGCCAGGAAAAGGGGGAGTGCGAAGCGGATCATGGGTTTGGCCTTTATTTTGCTTGGTGGCATCAAGATACGTGCCAACAACCCACAATAAACCCACATTCGTCATGACCGTCAACCTTCGTTCCCTGCTGCTGGGCGCCGCCGTGCCCATGGCCCTGTTGCTCGGCTACAGCTTCCGCCCCACCCCCGCTGCGGAGGCCTTCACCTACCGTCAGTTCTCCACCATCGAGAGCGTGGTGCCCGGCGGCATGGGGCGCTCGCGCGTCATCATCAGCGACCAGGGCGACCAGGAGGTGGGCAAGGACCTGCTGAACTTCTACAGCATGGTGGGCATCAACTTCAAGAACATCGCCAACAACGACCGCATCATCGTGGAGACCATCAACCAGTATGTGTCCGAGGGCTGGGAGCTGCACACGGTGAACACCGGCGTACAAAGCCCCAACGGTGACAAGGGCGGCAACGGCATCTTCATCACCCGCTACCTCTTCCGCAAGCCGCTGTAAAGGCGGAACGCGACCCGCGGCGCAAGGCCCCGTGCACCCCGGTGCATGGGGCCTTTGTGCGTTCGGGGCCTACCAGCCCAGCCAGGTGCGTGCTTCGGCCTCGGTGAGGAACACCGCGCTGGGGAAGGGGGGCGGGAAATAGGCCAGGTACATGCGGGTGAAGGTGGCGTTGCGCTCGGTGCGCGCCACCCAGGCCACCGCCAGCGTGTTGGGCTGCGGCATCTGCCGGTAGTGGTCGGTGCTGATCATGGCCAGGTCGAAGTCCACATGCTCGGGCATGATCATCAGCACCTTGTGCGGGCCGCTCACACCCAGCTGCTGCCGGGCGGCCATCATCTGTTGGATGCCCTCCACGGTGAAGGTGCGATCCGGTTTGAAGTGCACCTCCACGCGGTCCGCCGCCGTGTAGCGCACCAGGGCCAGCGGCGTGTCCTGGCCGGGCAGTTCGTTCGCCATGGCGCGAAAGTAGAGCGCCACCACGCGGTGGGGGCAGGCGGTGCCGTATGCCCGCCGCGCGTGCTATCTTCTGCACACCGCGATCGCCGGGTATTTCGTCGATCGCGGCCCGAACCCGTGCGGCCCCTTCCCTTGATCAAATTGCGCATCGGCGCCCTGGTGATGTGGCGCGGGCAGTGCGTGCCCATCGCCAACCGCTATGTGGGGCGCGATTGCATTCGCTACCTCATCCTTACCAAGGACCCCAAGAAAGGACTTGTCACCGATGTCAATGTCACCATCGGGCAGCTCATGGCCGAGCTGTGCGCGCACGCCACGTGGTGCGTGGGCGACCAAGTGGCCATTGAGTACGCCACGCGGCAGGTGCAGGCCCGCTGGTGGAACTGCCGCACCGGCACGGTGATGTACCGTGTGAACGACCTGTTCGACGAGGGCCGCAACGGGGGGCTGGTGGTGGACCAGCAGCGCCTGCAGCAGTTGGTGGACAAGTATGCGGAGGTGGCGTAAGGGGGCTGTGCGCGATGTGGGCAGGGGCCTCTGCGAGAGACCCTGCTCAGGGTTGGGTCTTTGGAGCGTAGCCACAGGCTACGCTCAGTTGAGGGCAATACCGATCAGACCTGCAACGGGTAACTCGCTCAGGCCACCGCGCGTTTGGGCCTGCGTGGCGCCGGCCGGGTGGGTCGCCTCAGCATGTGGCTCATGGTGCTCAGCACGAACCCACGCAGGCTCAAATGCTCATCCAGCTCCGGCCACTCCACACCGGCCCCGTCAGGAAGCAGTTCATAGCGGCTCAGCTGGGCCTCGCTGGCCTTGGCCAAACGCTTGAAACTGTCCAACGGGAACTCCAAGCGGCCACTGTTCAACATCACCAGCAACAGGTTGGCCTCCTTGATGGCATGCACGGCCGTGATGCGCACACCATGCTCCCGGATCAAGGCGTTGACGGGGTCCTGGATGATCGGCTTTCTGTTGCTCATGGCTTGAAGTGTTCGTTCCACGCTTTTACAAGGCGGGCCTTGTTCGCCTTCACCAGTTCTTCCGCCCGTCGCAGCTCCTGCAGCTTCATGCGTCCGTTGTCATCGGCCAGCATCACCGGTTCCAGCCAAAACTTCAGCATGCCACTTCCCTTGCGCACGTGAACATGCATTGGTTCGTTGTTCTCGTTGCTGTAGAAATAGAAGGCGAACCCCTCAATGTCCGGTTTCAGCGCCTTGGGTGCCATGCGGGTCCGTCAAAGTTAACGAGCGCACGCAGTGTATGGCCGCTCAGTTGATGGTGTGCTCTGTCAGGTTGATAGGTCACGATCCGCTCGTTGCCTCGCACCACACCCGTTAGGTCCGTCACGCCGAAAAGTGCGCGCGTGGGCCAGTGTGTGGAAAGCGCTTATCCGGCGTCTCTCCAATTCCCATCGGTAAGCCTTGGGAGAGACGCCGGGTCTCCTCCCGCGCAAGGCCATCACACGCCCGGCGTGACGGTCCGGGGGAGGTTGGTGCGCCAGAGAGGTTAGCGCGTGCTGCCAGGTTGATAGGTCACGATCCGCTCGTTGCCTCGCACCACACCCGTTAGGTCCGTCACGCCGGAATTGCGCGGGGAGGACACGTGTGCGGAGCAATATCCGGCGTCTCTCAAAAGCCCATCGGTAATGGCCTTGTGAGGGACGCCGGGCCTGCATGTGCGCAACGCCTTCCCACGCCCGCCGTGACGGTCATCCCCCCAACGAAGCAGGGGACCCTGCGCCCCCGGTGTTGGTCCCGGAGACGCCAGCAGGCCTGGTGAGGGCACGCGCACGCATGCCCGCGCACAAGGACGAAAGCCTATCGGGCCACCACGCCGCGGTGCACCGTGGGCACTCCATCCCTGAACACGCTCACCAGGAGCAGCCCATGGCAGTCGTGGGGCAGTGAAAGCGGGATACGTGTGGCAGAAGCGACCGCACCGAGATGCTGGCTGGCCACCAGGCGCCCATCGGCCGTGTGTATGGTCAGGTGGCTGTTCAGGGGGAGTGCCTGCTCTGTCAGCAATTCCAACCCATGGCCGTGCAACAGCCGGATCCCTGCCGAACGTTCAGTTACCATTCCAGTACTGATCCCCATGCCGAAAGACTGTGCCATCACCGAGGTGTAATGCCGCGAATCGGTCCATACCGCCACCGGCGCATGGCTCTCGAACACGGCTACCGAGGCGTACGAAATGGCCGTGGGCGTGGTGCAGATGGGGAGTTGTTCCTGCCCAGGGACCACCTGGCCCTGTGCATCCAGCACGATGCCGTACATCGTATTCATGCTCAGATAGCCCGTTGCGTAAACCATCAGCAGGTCGCCGTTGGCCAGCACCTGGGTGTGCTCGGGCCAGGCACTCTCTTCGGTCTCGGGTACCAGCTCCAGCGCTGCGTTGCCCAGCAGGGCATTCCCCGCGGTATCAAAGCGCTGCAGGAACACACCGCTGGCCACCAGGTTCATGTGCGACCTCGCGTAAGCCACACCTATGCCCGCTTCATCGGAAAGCACCACCAGGTTCTGGTTGCGTGTATGGCGCGTGGCCTCAGGGACCAGGTCCACCCGGCTGCCCGAGGCGGACCACAACGAACCATTGGCCCGCACCCGCTGCACCCGCACATCGAACACCTCGCTCATGGTCTCGTTCAGCACATCGGTCTGGTGCGTAAAGGCCACATACAACCCATTGTGCCCATCGTGCAGGGCCAGGGGCTCTTCATAGCGGTCCAGGGTCTGGTCGGTGATGTCCACGGCCAGCACTTCGGCCCCATTGGCATCCAACCGCCGCGCATGGTACGATTGCTTCTGCCAGTTCAGCAGGGGGATCACGCGTTTGTAGGTGATCCAAAAGCCGCCGTCGGCCACGGCCACAATGCGCGAGGCCAGGATCGGCAAGGCATCGCTGATCACCAATGGCGGGGCCACCGTGGGCATGCCTTCCGCCGGCAGCAGCGTGTAGGCCACCGTGTGCGAGGAGCGCATGGTCCAAGCCACCGCGATGCGGCCGTCGGAAAGCACCGCGAGGTGGGGGTCGTCCCCTCCGGTCTCAACCCCCGGGAAGCTCACACCATCCGGGCCCCACAGCTGGGTGCCGTCCGGGGTCATGCGATACACCACCACGTTCTGCGTTCCATGGCGGTGATCGGAGAAGGCGATGACCGCATTGCCCTGCAGGTCCGTGGTCAGTTCGCACGCATACGCCATTTGTATGGCGGAGCTCTGGGCATTCAGCTCAAAGCCCCCCTCGCCCCACATCGGCAGCCCCTCCGCACTGAGGCGCTGCATCATCAGCCGGTAGTTGCGGTTCCGTTCCTGCCAGGCTACGTAGGTGCTGCCATCAGGCCCCGGTGCCGTGCGGGTTTCCGTGGGGTTGTACTGGGGCCCCGGCAGGGAGGAAAGCAGGGTGTTCACATCGGGGGTGGTCCATTGTGCCAGGGCACCCAAGGTGGAGCAGGCCAGGAAAAAGAGCACGAGAGAACGCATGAGGGATATGTCGGCCGGTAAGAATGATGATGGACCGGCCGCGGCGAAACTAGCGCCTCTCGCGAATAGGCAGCCGGTGCGGTGCGCCCTGGCCCCTCCGCAACGTGCCAGAACACGCATGGGCGCATGGTGGCGTGCCGCCTTCCGACACGCCCGCACGGTCCCTTCACGGTGCAGTGACCAGCCGGGCTCCTTGCCGCACCGGTTCCGATCCATTGCGTCATCCGATGGCGGTGTACGCATGGCCGCACACCAGCTACCTCCGCAGGGACTTCCGAGGAACGAGGTGACCCTGCCGGGGGGCAGGACCGTCACGCCGGAATTGCGGAGGGCGAGCCAACGGGCCGCGCAATATCCGGCGTCTCTCAAAAGCTCATCGGTAATGGCATTGGGAGAAACGCCGGGTACCCTTCTGCGCAACGCCTTCACACGCCCGTCGTGACGATCGCCCCCCAACGCAGAAGGGGGCCTTGCGAACAGTGCGGTTCGCAAGGCCCCCTGCGGGCTCAGGACGATCGCCCTGCTGCCCTTACCGCTCAATGGCCAAGCGCAGGCCGTGGCGCAGGGCACCCACCTGCACCTGCACCAGGTACAGGCCGGCCATCAGGCCGCTGGTGTCCACCAGGGCCCTGCCGCTGCGCACCGGTTGCGGCGCCACCACCTGCTGGCCGGTGAGGTCGAATACCGTGATCAGCGCCCCGGCCGGTGCGCCCTGCACGGCCACCAGGTCCTGCGCGGGGTTGGGCATCAGCGCCAGGGCGGCCCCGTCCAGTTCGGCCAGGCCGGTTGTGCCATCGGCATAGCGCATCACCGTGGTCTTGTAGCTGTTGCTGGGGTCCTCAAAGGACACGTGGGGCACGCCGTCCTGGCCCAGCCCCAGGCTCAGGCTGTTGGTCATCAGCGCGGTGAAGCCCGCGCTGCCCACCGTCTGCCACGCACCGTTGCTGTACTTCTTCACCGTGGCGCGGTTCACCAGCTGGTTGTCCAGGTAGCTCACGTACACGTTGCCCGCCGCATCCACGGCCAGGCCGGGCGTCGTGGCGGGATCCTCCGGGTCCACCGAGGCGGCCGTGCCCACCGGCACCCAGTCGCCGTTCTCCATCCGCTTCACCTTCACGTGGAAGTCGTCGCCCACATCGCGGTAGGCGATGTAGGGCACATCCGCCGCATCGAAGCGCAGGGCCGACACCCGCACATTGTACAGCGCAGCCAGGGTGCCCACCAGTTCCCACGCGCCGCCCACATAGCGCTCCACGCGGCAGCCCGCCGAGTTGCCATCATAGGCCACGTAGGGCACTCCCGCACTGTTGATGGCCAGGCTCACCGCCGCGGCCGGGAAGGCGGAGCCGCCCTCGGTGCCCAGCGTCACCCAGGCGCCGCCCTCGTATTTCTTCACCGTCAGGTGGTTGTTCTGCGCCACATCGGTGTAGGCCAGGTAGGGCGTGTCGCCGGGGCCGAAGGTGAGGCTCAGGTTGCGCGCACCACCGGCCGAGAGGCCCACCGGCCCCAGCTGCTCCCAGCTGCTGCCGTTGAACCGCATCACGTTCGCCTTCTGGGCGTTCGCCATGTCGCGGTAGCCCACATGGGCCACCCCCGTGCTGGTGTAGGCCATGGTCAGGTCCATCACCGAGCCGGCGCTGAAGCCCGCGGCGCCCATGGGCTGCCAGCCGCCCCCGGTGTGGCGCATGGCCGTGGCCTTGTACAGGTTGGCCCAATCGGAATACACCACGCAGGGGGCGTGGCTGCCATCAATGGCCATGGCGGTGTAGCTGGCGCCGCTCTGCGAGAAGCCCGGCTGGCCAAGCGGTGCCCATTGGCCCTGGGCGGTGGGGAGGATGCAGCCCAGCGCCAGCGCGGTGGCCAGCAGGGGCTTTCGGGTGTGGGTGTAGCGGTGTTGCATGTGGGCCGCAAAGGACGGCCCTGGCCCCATGGCGGGCATCCGTAAAACACCGTAAAGCGCAGGCCCCGGCTCCCGGGCCTTACCTTGCAAGCATGGCCACCTACACCACCCTCTCCGAAGCTGTGAACGATCTGCAACGCCGCGGTTACACGGACGATCTGGCCCTGGGCGGCCACTGCCTCATTTGCGATGCCCGCGGCGTCAGCCTCGATCCGGAGGCCTTCGAGATCGATGAGTTCCACCGCTTCGAGGGCATGAACGACCCCGACGACCAGAGCATCGTTTACGCCATCAGTTCCACCGATGGCCGCATCAAGGGCATTCTGGTGAACGCCTACGGCCCCGATGCCTCCTCCCTTACGCAGCAGATGGTGCGCAAGCTGGCCACGCACGGGAGGGGGTAGGGGGCGTTCTGGAGGTCCGGCCTCCATGGGGCACGCAGAGTCCCCTACGGGAGGTCCGATATGTATCGGACCTGCTCAGGTCTGAGGGTTAGAGAGTGCGGCCCCCCCTATTCCACCTTATCAAATCGGTGGTGCATCATGCGCGAGTATTGCACCGTGAAGCCATCTACCGCATTCCCTGCATCTCGGGTGAAGATGAGCTTGATGATGGTGCTGTAGCTCCCATTCTTTTGTTCCACCAGGAACCGGTCCGGGC
>CAUJFM010000015.1 GCA_963169595.1 Bacteroidota bacterium
AAGCGCTTTAAGGGCTCCGGGATCACGGTGCTCGTCCATGGTGCACACGCTTCGGACTACGAGCCCGAGCGCTGGTGGACCACCGAGGAGGGGCTCATCATGGTGAACAACGAGTACATGAAGCTCCTGTACTACGCCATCACCTATTGAGCCTCAACGCTGCAGGACGACCGGCCTCGCCAAGCGTCCACCGGCATGGACCACTTGTATGAGATAGACGCCGGAAGTGACGCCGGAGAGGTCGATGTGGTGTTCCTGCTGACCAGCTGGGATGTTGCCCTGTTGGATGGTCCGTCCGGCGGCATCCAGCAGCTGCCAGCGTGCCGTGCCCGAGATGTCGGACAATCGGAGCGTGACCGGTCCCACGCTGGGGTTGGGCACCAGCAGCAGTGAGCCAGCGTCCGCCCGCTCGGGGATGCCCACCACCTCCACGCAAAAGGTGTTGATGTTCTGCGAGCCGTACTGGCCGTCGCTCTCGGCGAGGATGAGGGAGTCGGGGCCGTAGATCACATAACTGCCATCACCCTCGTCGCAGCAGATCCCATCACCGAACACATCGTTGATGGTGAAGGTGTAGCAGCCGTTGGTAAGGCAGAAGGGGGCCTCGATCACCTCGCCCTCGTCGAAGTCCTCGTAGGGACCGCCTTCATAAAGCAGCGTACCTGCCGCGGACTCCAGCGTCCACGTGATGTCCGTTCCGTAATTATCAAGGGTCAAGGCGAAGGTGATCAGGTCGCCCGGGCTGTTCACCACGAAGGGGAAGGTCCACGTGTCGTTGGTGGGCACCGTGTCCGGCGTTCCATTGGGTGCGGAGACCACCACCGACAACACATGCTCCCCGGCCGGTACGGTGATCATGGGAAGGTCCACGTTCACGGTCTGTCCAGGTTGAAGGGACCCGGTCCATTCGTAGGTGTACTGCGGCTCTCCGACCACGCCATAGGTCACGGTCATGGTGGTGACCACGGTGGTTCCGTTGTTCTTCAAGGTGACACGCGGGGTGATGCGGTCCTCATCACAGAGCAGTTCCGGCACGTTCTGGATGGAGGTGACCGCTGCGTCCAACACCACAGGCACGACCTCATCGGGTTCCCAACCGTCCAGCACATCACCGCAGCTGCCCAGGTAGGGTTCCAGCAGGGGCCAGCTCACGTCCAGGCGGCCGTAGAAGTCGTTCACACTGTTCGAGCAATCGGCCTCACCACCGAAGAGCTGACCCACCAGGCGCTTGTCCTGGTTCCAGAGACCGCTGCCGGAGGAGCCCGGCTCGGTGGTGCCTACGTCCCACACCTGTACCTGCCAGCAATCCGCCCCGCTCATGGTGCCTTGGATGACCGGATCGTAGGAGTGCGAGATCTTCTTGATGTCTCCGGCGGGATGATGGATCCCCACCACCGACTGGGCAGGCGTGGAGGACTTGTCCCATCCCGACCAGAACACGTTGTAGTCCTCAGGAGGCACGCTGCTCAGCTCCAGCAGGGCCACATCGGTGCCTGCGCTGTTCACCAGCAGTTCGCAGCCGGAGACGGTCTGGTCCGTCGGGCCGTTCTCCGTAGGCGTGCAGGTGGGGCTGTCCCAATTGAAGCGGAACACCCAGCTCTCCACATCGGCATCCAGGCAGTGGTTCGCGGTGAGGAAGTAGGGGGTGCTGTCCTGGGCGCAGTTGTTCACCAACGTACCGGTACAGAAGCCGCTGCCGCCCACGGTGATGATGGCCACGCTGCGGATCTGGTCGCGCCAATCATCGCCTTCGGGACAGATCACGTTCACGTTGCAGGAGCCGCTCGAACCCAGGTCCTTCGCGTAGCGGAACACGTCGCGGTAGGCATGGGTCACCTGGTCGATGTGGAGAACGCCTTGCCCGGCCACCTCTGCGGGCTCGATGTATTCCACGGTGATGCGATCACCCGCCAGTTGGGTCACGCCCATGAAGCTGCGGTCGGGCGCGCTCGCTGCGGTGAAAGCACCGAGCTGCTGCCCGTGATCATTGTACACGAAGACCCGGCCACCCTCCGGCACCACGTAGCGATCGAACCGGAAGTTGATGCTGTAGGCTCCCGGACAGACCAAGGTGGCGCGCCACACCCGATCGCTATTGCGCAGCATATGCCAGGTACCCGCGTTCTGCGTGCCCAGGTCCGCCACATGGTTCACCCCGAATCGCCAGGGCCCCTTGATGCCGGCCGACCACCGGGCCTCATCGGCAGCGATCTCCGCCGCTGCATCCACTTCGGGGAACACGTGCTGCGCCGCAGGCGGCAGCAGGGTGCTGGCCCTGCGCAGTCCCATGGCCTCCCCACCGAAGGAGACCTGTGCGAACAACGCTGCGGTGAACAGGGAGGGGACTGCGGTGGAAAGGGCGCGTAAGATCCGTTGCATGCGGATGATGAATGACCCAGTGAAGATAAGTGGCTGGAACGAAGAGGGGGGAGACCGGTCCATGACCTTGGCCTCCCCCCATCCTCGGGCGAACGGTACGATCAGCGCGTGAGCACCAGGCGCTCCACCGAACGCTGACCACCCACGAGCACGCTCACGAAGTAGAGCCCCTCGGAACGGCCGCTCAGGTCGAACACTCTGCGCTCCAGCCCTGCCGAAAGGTTCTGCTCCACCACCAGCTGGCCCAAGGCGTCATGCACCAGGATACGCCCCCCCTTGGTCATGGAAGTGGGCAGCTGCACCGTGAAGGTGCCATTGGTCGGATTGGGGAACAGTTGGATACGCCCCTCGGCGGAAGCCTCATCGATCCCCACCACTTGAGGATAGCCCTGCAGCGTGTTGCCGCAGCTGCCCAGCCACTGCTCCAGAAGCGGGTAGCTCGTGCTGAACTTGCCGTAATAGTCATTCTGATTGAAACTACAGCTGGCCTGACCGCCGAAAAGCTGCCCGATGAGCAGGCCGTTCTGGTTCCAAAGACCACTGCCACTGGAGCCGCCTTCGGTGGTGCCGTCCTCCCAGGTGAGGATGCGCCAGCACTGGGCTCCCTGCCAGGAGGCGCTGGAGGCCGCGTTGTTGTCGAAGCTGATCTTCTTCACATCACCACTGGGGTGATGAATGGCCGTGGAAGCGGTCGGCGCGGTGCCGCTTTTGTCCCAGCCGGTGTAGAACACATTGTAGTTCGCTGGCGGGGTGGTGTTCAGGCGCAACAGGGCCACGTCACTGCCACCACTGTTGGCAAGCAGCTGACTACCGCTCACGGTCTGGTTGGTGGGGCCGTTCTGGTTCTGTGCGCAGGAGGGGCTGTTCCAGTTGAAGCGGAACACCCACGTGTTGCTTCCACCCAGGCAGTGGTTGGCGGTGAGGAAGTAGGGAGTACCGTCGTTCTCGCAGTTGTTGATGAGCTGCCCGGTGCAAAGACCGCTGCCTCCCACCGTGATCATGGCCACACTGCGGATCTGGGCACGCCAGGGATCACCTACCGGACAGATCACATTGTTGTTGCACGAGCCACTGTCCCCGAGGCCCTTGGTCAGGCCCATGATGTCCCGATAGGCATGGGTCACCTGGCCGATGCGCAGGCGCCCCTGGCCACGAACAGCAGCGGGTTCCACATACTCGACGGTGATGCGGTCACCGGCCAGCTGGGTCACACCCAGTTCGGTGTGGCCGGGATTGCTCTCGGCCGTGAAGGCCCCCAGGACCTCGCCGATCTCATTGTAGACGAAGACCTCAGCACCGGCAGGCACCACGAACTCGTGGAACTCGAAGTTGATGCTGTAGGCAGCAGGGCATTCAATGGCGATGCGCCAGACCCGATCACCGTTCGCGAGCTCGGTCCAGATGCCGCTGTTCTCCAGCGAGAGGTCCGTGGTATGGTTGAAGCCGAAGCGATAGGGTCCTTTGATCCCCGCCTGGATGCGGGCCTCATCCTCCGCCATCAGGGCGGCGGCATCCACCTGGGGCATCACGGCCACCGGCGCTTCAGGGAGTTGAACTCTAGCAAGGCCAAGGGGCTGACCTCCGAAGGAGATCTGGGCCTCCGTGGACAACACCGCACACAGGGCGGCGCACGATAGCACGGCGTAACGAAGGTTCATGGTCGGTTCCTCTGGCTGGTTTGGTCCACAAGGTATGGTTGATGAACGGGTGGGTCGGTCATGGATGGTTCAGACCACAAAGGCCCCTCCCTTCATCCGCGCGGCAAGCTAACCCGTGGTCACCGGGGCTGCCGATCGGATCATCCCACTTCCTTGGAAGCCTTTTCCCGCTCCTCCACCAGTTTCCGCATGGCGAACAATTCATCGCGCAGTTGTGCGGCCGCGATGAAATCGAGCTCCTTCGCCGCCTTGCGCATCTGCGTCTCCAGCAGGTCCATGTTGCGGCGCAGCTGATCGAGCCCGAGGTAGGGGACCACGGGATCGGCGGCAAGGCTCACTTCTTCCGGTTCCACATACACCCGCCGTCCCTCCGTATCGTGGATGTCGATCACGGCGGTCTGGCGCATCACATCGGCCCGGTCGCGCTTGATCTGGGTGGGGGTGATGCCGTGCGCCTCGTTGTAGGCCATCTGCTTGGCGCGACGGCGTTCCGTCTCATCGATCGTCCGCTGCATGCTTTCCGTAACCTTGTCCGCGTAGAAGATCACCAGGCCGTTCACGTTCCGTGCGGCACGCCCGGCGGTCTGGGTCAGGGAACGATTGCTGCGCAGGAAGCCTTCCTTGTCGGCGTCGAGCACCGCCACGAGGCTCACCTCGGGCAGGTCAAGGCCTTCCCGGAGCAGGTTGACCCCGACGAGCACATCGAACAAGCCAAGCCGCAATTGGCGCAGGATCTCGATGCGTTCCAAGGTCTCCACATCGCTGTGGATGTACTTGCAGCGCACCCCGTTCCGACCCAGGAAGTCGTTCAGCTCCTCGGCCATCCGCTTGGTCAGGGTGGTCACCAGCACACGCTCCTCCTTTTCCGCCCGCTTGCGGATCTCGTACAGCAGGTCGTCGATCTGGTCCTTGCTCGGACGCACCTCGATGGGCGGGTCCAACAGGCCGGTGGGACGCACCACCTGTTCCACCACCACGCCCTCGCTGCGCTGCAGCTCGTAATCGGCGGGCGTGGCGCTCACGAAGATGGTCTGGCCCAGCATCCCCTCGAACTCCTCGAACTTCAACGGGCGATTGTCCATCGCGCTCGGGAGACGGAACCCGTATTCCACCAGATTCTTCTTCCGGCTGCGGTCCCCGCCATACATGGCCTGCACCTGGCTCACGGTCACGTGGCTCTCATCGATCACCATCAAGTAATCGTCCGGGAAGTAGTCCAGCAGGCAGAAGGGACGCTGGCCCACCTGCCGGTGATCGAAGTAGCGGCTGTAGTTCTCGATGCCCGAGCAATAGCCCAGTTCACGCATCATCTCCAGGTCGTACATCACCCTCTCCTCCAGCCGCTTGGCCTCCAAGTGCTTACCGATCTCTTTAAAGAACTCCACCTGCTTCACCATGTCCTCCTGGATGGCATGCAGGGCGGCGTTCATCGTATCCCGGCTAGTGACGAAGATGTTCGCCGGGTAGATGGTCACCTGCTGTTCCGCCTGGATGGTCCGGTTGTCGGTGATGCCGAAACGTTCCAGCCGTTCGATCTCATCGCCCCAGAAGTGGATCCGGATCCCTTCATCCTCATAAGCGAGGTAGACCTCCACCACATCGCCGCGCACCCGGAAATTGCCGCGTGCCGGGTCCACATCCTTGCGACTGTACAGCGCCTCCACCAGCACATGTAGCAGCTTGTTCCGGGCGATCTTCTGCCCGGTGGCCAGGTTCACGATGCTCTTGTGGAACTCCGCTGGGTTGCCGATGCCGTAGATGCAGCTCACGCTGGCCACCACGATCACGTTGCGACGACCGCTGAGCAGGGCGCTGGTCGCGCTCAGCCGCAACTTCTCGATCTCGTCGTTGATCGACAGGTCCTTCTCGATGTACGTGTTGGTGGTGGGGAGGTAGGCCTCCGGCTGGTAGTAATCGTAATAGCTCACGAAGTACTCCACCCGGTCGTTCGGGAAGAAGTGCTTGAACTCACCGTAGAGCTGTGCGGCCAGGGTCTTGTTGTGGCTCAGCACCAGGGTGGGCCGGTCCACCTGTGCCACAACGTTCGCCACGGTGAAGGTCTTGCCCGAACCGGTGACGCCGAGCAGCGTTTGCGCAGACACCCCGGAATTGACCCCCTCAACAAGTTGCCGGATGGCCTCGGGTTGATCGCCCGCAGGGGTGAACTCGGAGCTGAGCTGGAAGGGCATCCCGCAAAGGTACCGGCAAAGCACCGGGCTTCGGCATGGCATGGGGTGATGAACCACGTGTCAATGTTCGTTGTTCCACCGTAGGACGAGCCTTCACCACCGTGCGCCGTGCACTCCGCATTTCCTCAGCCATAAGCCGGTACCCGCACGGAACGGTCTATCTTCGACACATCGGTCAGCCCGCGAGTACCCGACCACCGAAACGGATACCATGTTCCTGAAGCGCATCCTGTACTACCTGAACCCGGCTACGCTGTTCGGCAAGAGCAGTGGCAACTCCAGCCTTCGGTTCATGCACGGCATCAACCGCATCAGCATCCTGCTGTTCCTGTTCTGCCTCACCGTGATGCTGGTGCGGGCCATGACCCGCTGACCCGGTTCAGTTCGCAGCGTTCCAGATCCGCCAAGCCGCCTCGGCCTGTGCCAGGAGCATGGGCATGCCGTTCATGGTCCTTGCGCCCTGTTCCCGACCGCGCCGTAGGAACACCGTCTCGGCCGGGTTGTAGATGAGATCGAGCAGGTAGTGGCGCGGCCCGATGGCCTCAAAGGACAGGTCAGGCGCGGCCTCCACCTCCGGATGCATCCCGAGCGGCGTGGTGTTGATGATCAGCGGGCAGGCCTTCACGATGATGGGGTCCAGGAGGTCCCAGGTGATATCACCCCGCTCCACGGACCGGCTCACCACGCGGAAGCGGATGCCGAGCTCCTTCAACACATAGACCACGGCACGGCTTGCCCCCCCGCTGCCCAGCACCAGGGCCCTGGGCCGTGCGTCACCCACAAGTTCCAGCAAGCTGGTGCGGAAGCCTTCCACATCCGTGTTGTAGCCGGTGAGCCGACCCTCCTGGATGGCGATGGTGTTCACCGCGCCGGCCGCAGCGGCCACGGGGTCCAGGGCGTGCAGGTAAGGCAGCACCGCCTGCTTGTAGGGGATGGTCACGTTCAGTCCGCGCAGGTCGGGCGTGGCCGCGAGCAGGGCGGGCAGGTCCTCGATGCGGTCCAGCTCAAAGAGGTCGTAGCGATGGTCCGCCAGACCTTCCTGTTCGAACTTCCGGGTGAAATGGTCGCGGCTGAAGGAGTGGGAGAGGGCCCGGCCAATGAGTCCATATCGGTGCATGGCCCTTACAACGGTCAACCCACCTTCGTTCGTGCGGTCCACCAGGCGCGGAGGATCTCCACGATCATGGGCAGCACCGAGATGAAGATGATGCCGAGGATCACCGATTCGTAGTTCTTCTGCACCCAGGGATGGTTCCCGAAGGCATAGCCCAAAAGCAGCAAGAGCACGATCCAAAGCGCGCCACCGATGAGGTTGTACGGGGTGAACAAGCGGCGGTAGTCCATCTCCCCGATACCGGCCGCGAACGGTGCCAGCGTGCGCACGATCGGGATGAAACGTGCAATGATGATGGTCCGTGGGCCGTACTTCTCGAAGTAGGCATGGGTCTTTTCCATGTCCTTGTCCCGCACCAGTTGCCGCCCGCCGATCTTCCACTTCACCACTTGGTGCCCGAAGTAGCGGCCGATCAGGTAGTTCACATTGTCGCCCAGCACAGCGGCCACGAACAGCAACGGCAGCAATACCCACAAGTTCAGCTTGGGTGAGGTCCCGGCGGCCAGCGTACCGGCCACAAAAAGCAGCGAATCACCGGGCAGAAAGGGCATCACCACCAGACCCGTTTCCACGAAGATGATGGCGAAAAGCAGCACGTACACCAGCGTGCCGTGTGCAGCGATGAAGGCGTCGATCACAGCCTTGGGGTCGCGCAGCAGTTCGAGCAGCTGGTCGATGATGGACTGGAGAAATTCCATGGTGCGATCAGGGCTGTTTGGTACCGGGTTCCACGGGACCCACTTCCTGCAGATAGCCCTGCAATCCGCCGCGCAGGCTCAGCACATTGGAGCGCCCATAGCGCTGCATCAGGGCCTGTACCACCGCGCTGGACCGGTTGCCGCTCTGGCAGTGGATCACCACGGGAACATCGGTGCGCACCTCATCCAACCGTTGGATGATCTCGCCCATGGGGATCAGCAAGCCGCCCAGGTCGGCGAGCTCCGCCTCATAGGCCTCGCGTACATCGATGAGCTGGAACGGAGCGCCGGTCTCCTTCCATGTCTTCAGTTCCTGAGCCGTGATCTCGTTCATGCGGGGCGAATATCGGAGTTCACGCCGACCCGATGTACCTCTGTGAGGGAGGGAGGACCAGGTCCGGATCACTCCGGCTTCACCTGCCGCAGCTTGTCGGCCACCTCCTCGGGCAGGTATTGGAAGAAGGTATCGCCGCGCAGACCGAGCCGGAGCGTTTCCAGCGGGATCACCTCTTCCGGCGCGATATTTCCCAGGTTGACGTTGGCCCCCAATTGCTTGATGAACCACACCTGCTGCGACTTTTGCGGTGCCTCCCACAGGATGTCCTGGGCAGCCACCTTGGCCAGAATGCGGTTCACCAGTGCGGTGTGCGCATGGCCGCTGGGCCGGTAGATGCCCACCGTGCCGCTCTCGCGCGCCTCGGCGATCACCTTCCAACTGCCGGCGTCAAGCTCGGTGCGCATCATGTTCACCCACTTCGCCGGGCTGATGAGGATGCCCGATTCCTTGGAACCCACCTCGCTCAGCACCGTGAAGTGCTTCGCCAGGTCGGTGATGTACTTGCACTTCTCCTTGGGCGGCATGTTGATGGAGCCGTCCGAGACCTCCACCATGTCCAGCCCCAGCTGGTCCACCAGCTTGCGGTAATCCTTCAGCTGACCGCGGGCCACGAAGGCCTCGAACAAGGTGCCGCCCAGGTAGACCCGGATCCCCGAGCCTTGGTACAGCTTCACCTTCTCCTTCAGCCGCGGGGTGACCAGCGAGGTGCCGAACCCCAGCTTGATCAGGTCCACCAGGTGTCCGCTCGACTCGATGAGGTCCTCGGCCTGCCGCATGGACAGGCCCTTGTCCATCACCATGGTGACGCCTTCCTCACGCGGTTTGGTGCTGCGCGAGGGGATGTGCGTGATGGCAAAGTTCATTTCCGATAAAGGTCAAGCAGATGAATGATCTGGGGCATGGCGGCCGCTTCGGGCATATGCTCCAGCAGCAGCACGTGCGAGGCATGGTCGGCCATCAGGGCCTCCTCCAGCTCGAGCAGCGCCTGTTGTTCGCGCCCCGCACGCAGCAGGTAGCTCACCAGACGGTACCGGTAGCGCGGGTTCAACTTGTGCACCTGCTCGCTCTCCTTCAGCTTGCGCAGGGCTGCCTCCGGCCCCTTCAATTGCAGTAGCAGGTCGGCATGGTCCAACCAGCCGTCCAAACTTTCCGGCTCCAGTTGGTGCAGGCGCTCGAAGGCCGCGAAAGCCTCCTCGTTGCGACCGAGCCTGGCCAGTACACTGCCCATGTAGTACCACGCATCCCCGTTCTCAGGCGCGATGCGTGTGGCGTTCTCCAGGTCCTTCACGGCCTCCGCACCGCGTCCCTGCATGTCCTTCACCACACCGCGCCCCACCCAGGCGTCCACCCAGTTGGGGTCCAGCGCGATGGCCTGGTCGTAGTGGATGAGCGCCTGCTCGAAGCGTTCCATCTTCTCGTAGCACTCACCGATGTAGCTGAAGGTGACCGCCTGGGGACCATCGTGCGGTAGGGTCTCCTCGTAGCAGGCAATGGCCTCGGCGTAACGCCCCATCACCAGCAGGTTGCGGGCCTTGCTGAAATAGGCCGATGTGAACCGCTCCTCGATGACGATGCACAGGTCCAACGCCTCGTTGCTCTCCTCCAGCCGCTCCATGCGGGCCAGGGCGTTGCCCAGGTTGTACCAGGCTACGAACGAGTAGGGGTGATCGTTGGTGAACTCCTTGAAATAGGCCACGGCCGCCTGGTGGGTCTCCATCAGGTCGAAGCAGTAGGCCAGCTCGTACAGCACGGCCTCGTTCTCCGGATTGATCTCCAAGGCCTTCTTCAGGCTATCAATGGCCAGATCGAAGGCCTCCACGTTCTCATACTCGAACGCCAGGTCCAGGTGGATGTCATCCAATCCTTCCTCGGCCAGGTCCAGTGCGCGCTTGTAGTGCTCGATGGCCCGACGGTAGTTCCGCAGCTGGCTGTGGATCCCGGCCTTCATCAGGTGCACCTCATCGTTGAAGGGCTCCAGCTTGCCGATGGCATCCAGCACCTCCAAAGCCTTGTTCAACTTCCCCTGCCCGATGAGGATGTTCGCCTCGCTGAACAGCAGGTCGATCGAACCGGGATGCTGCTGACGGGCATAGTCCAGCACCTCCTGGGCACGACGCAGGTCGTTCTGCTCCAGGTAATGCTCGATGATGAGCTCGAACTCCTCAACGTCGAAGAAATAGTGACCGTTGCTGTGCAGCATGGCCTCGTAGCGTTGGACGCAGTCGCGCTGATCGTCGTTCCGCTCGGGCAGATGGGGGGAGCCTTCGTTCATGGGCGGTCCTGAGGGTCCAGGCCTCCACAAATTTAGGCCTTTCGCCCTGCCGCCGACCTTGCCGGTCCGCGCTTATCAACAGGAGCCGGTGCATCGCACAGGTGAACAC
>CAUJFM010000016.1 GCA_963169595.1 Bacteroidota bacterium
AGCCGGGTGATCAGGTGGTAGGCCCGCAGCTTGTCGCCTTTCTCCAGCGGATAGGGCACACGGGAAAGGAGCACCAGCAGCTTCATGCCTTCAGCAAGCGCTTGTAGAAGGCCTCCAGGTCCTGTACGATGCGTTCGTCGGAGTAGTGCGAGGCCACCAGCCGCCGCGCCTCAGCGCCCAGTGAAACGGCCTTTTCGGGTTCGTCGTGCAAGGCCAGGATATGCTTCACGAAATCGGTGGCGTTGTCCGCCAGCAAAATGTTCTTGCCGTCCGTGTGCTCGATGCCCTCAGCGCCGACCGTGGTGGAGATGATAGCCTTGCCCAGGGCCATGCCCTCGATGATCTTCACCCGCATGCCACCGGCACTGAAGAGGGGCACGAGCATCACCTGCCGACCGTTCATCCAGGTCTGGGCGTTCTTCACGCGCCCCTTCACCGTCAGTCCGGGCAGTTCGGTGGCGAGCAGGTCCGCGGGCATCTTGTTCCCGGCCAGGTGCAGCCGCGCGTCCGGACGCTTGCGCACCACCCGCGGCCAAACCGAGGTGAGGAGCCAGCGGATGCCCTCCTCGTTCGGCAACCAGTCCATGCTGCCGAGGTGGAAGAAGGTGGGCCGGGACCCCGGTCTGGTGGGCGGCAGCTCGTATTCCGCCAGGTCCACGCCGAAGGGGATGGAGACCACCGGCGTGCGGGTGCCGTGCGCCTTGAAGTGGTCGGCATCCGAGGGACTGATCGCAGCCACGCCATCCACGCGGTCCAGCACGGCCATCTCATAGGCCTGCAGCTGCTTGGCGAGGAAGCGGCGGTAGGGGCGTTTCAGGAAGTTCTTCTCCCCGGTGGCGATGCGGTCCTGGATCACGTGCTCCAGGTTGTGCGAGCGCAGTACGATGCGGGCGTTGGTGTAGCGCCTCAGCGTGGGGATGTACGGCGTCATGAACAGGCTCTCCAACTGCACCACATCGAAGGTCTCCTCGGTGAGCAGGCGGATGAGCCGGATGTCCATGTCGGGCGAGAAGAACCGGCTGATGTTGTAGTTGTCGGCGGTCACCAGATCGGTGAAGGCATCCACGATGTTCACCGTGGTGTCCACGAACACGCCTTCGATCCGGGTGCGTTCGGCATAGTCCTTCGGCACGTCCTCAGGGATCAACGGCTGCTTGGGGGTGCTGATGCACAGCACCTTCACCTGATGCCCGGCCGCCAGGAGCCCGCGCGTGAGGTTGTGCATGGCCTTGCTGCCGCCGTCGATGGGCGGGTAGGGCGGCTTATTGCACAGCTGTAGGATGCGCATGCTTTCGCTTGAACAGGGCGCGGAACCGCTGCCAGCCGCGATAATACGCATCGGCATCGAAGAGGGGGCTGTCCGTGGCGGCCTTCCAGGTGAGCAGCAGCCCGATGGGCAGCAGCACCAAGGCCGCGAGCCACATGCCCAGCCAGGGCTGGATGCCTCCGGCGATGGCCAGTTTCTCCATGCTGAAGGAGACGATGTGGAAGATGAGGAAGAACACGATGGCGAACACCGTGGGCAGCCCCATGCCGCCCTTGCGGATGATGGCCCCCAGCGGGGCACCGATGAAGAAGAACAGCAGGCAGGCCGCCGCCAGCATGGGTTTGCGGTGCCATTCAATGCGGTACTTGGCCAGCTGCTCCTCGCGTTGGGCCCGTTCGTTCTCCATCTGCTGCAGGTAGTTCACCTGGTTGCGGGCCATGTTCATCGCCACGTCGTGGATGCTCATCCAGGCTTCCGCGCTCAGCCCCGCTTCCGCGCTGTCCACCGCCACCGGCATCAGGGCTTCGGTCCTAGGGGCGGTTCCGCGCATCACATACAGCCCGTATCGCAGGTGCCCCACTTGTTCGGAATCGCGCACCGCGATGTGGCGCAGCAGGCTGTCCTCCCCGAGCGCGAGCTGGGACATGGTCAGCATCTTGTAGTGGTCCTTGAACAGTTCCTCATCGGTGCGGCGCAGGCCGAGCCCGCTCAGGTCCAGCCGCACCTCGTCCTCGCTGAAGGTGCCGCGCATCATCGGGTTGCGGTCCTTGGTGTTGCTGCCCGCTACACCATGCTCATCGTAGAAATGGCCGTTGCGCAGGGTGAGCACCAGGTAGCGTCCGTCCGCGCTGCGTCGCATGATGCCGCTCTCGGCGCGTATCACCGTGCGGTTGCCTTGGAAGGCGGCGCGGTGGTCATAGATGAGCACATCACCCAGTTCGCCGGTGTCCTCATCCTTGGTCGCCACCCGGATGCTGAAGCCGTCGATGCCGTTATAGAAGACACCTGGCCGCAGGTTCAGAGCGGGCTTCTTCTCGGTGATGTCCCACAGGAGCGACCTGAACTTCAGGTTGGCCACGGGCAGCACATTGTTGCTGAACACCAGGGAGGCCAGGGACAGCAGCCCCACGAACACGCCCAGCGGTGCGATGATCCGGAACAGCCCCAGCCCGGCGGAGCGCATCGGCACCAGCTCGGAGTTCTCGCCCAGTCCGCCCATGGTCATGATGCTGCTCAACAGCACCGCCAGGGGGAGGGCCAGGGGAACGAAACTGGCCGTGGCATAGGCCAGCAGCTCCAGCAGCACGTACCATTCCAGGCCCTTGCCCATCAGGTCGTCCACGTACTTCCACAGGAACTGCATCACCAGGATGAAGAGCACGATCAAGAACGTGAGCGCCAAGGGCCCCAGAAAGGCCCTGATGATCATCTGGTGCAGTCGTTTCATACCGGCGATACGCGGAGTGCCGCCAAAGATGTGCCGGACATCAAGCGCCCAGCACGCGCATCAGATTGGCCACCTGTGAGGCCCACAGGTTCCGGATGCTCTCCACCTCATGTGGCCAGCCATGGTCGGTCACCACCAGGGCCACTTCATTGGTCATGGCATCGACCCGCACGCGGAACTCGAAGAAGGTGGATTCATCCTCATCGCTGTTGCGATGGAAACGGATCACCTCGCCCAGGCGCCGGCCGATCATCGTGGTCTCTTCCTGCTCTTCGGGCCAGATGAAGGTCCACAGGTCCCCGCGCACGTTCACATCCTGGCAGTACCACTCCGCGAAGCCGCTCGGGGTGCTGATCAGCTCATAGAGCATGTTCGGCGAGCTGTGCATGTAGAACTCCATCTGCACCCGTTCCTTGCGCGGTTGGCGGGACTCCGGCTTGGCGGGTGCCACGGCCTTCGGTGCGGGCTTTGAGGTCTCCACAGGTGCCACGGACGCCGCAGGCTTCTCCACCACGGGCGTGGGCGCCTTCTTGGGTGCAGGAGCGGGCTTGGCCACCGGAACGGGCTTGACGGGCGCCGCAGCGGGCTTGGTCGGCGCTACTTTCGGCGCGGCCTTCACCGGTGCGGGTTTCGTCACGGCCACCGGCTTCTTCACCGCTGCCTTCTTGATGACCACCG